>CAMYLW010000426.1 GCA_947259475.1 Thermodesulfobacteriota bacterium | reverse complement strand
ATCCACTGGAGAATAAATCTCCAGGTCGTATTTCAGGGCAGTTTCGAAATCCTCCCGCCCATGACCGGGAGCAGTGTGCACGCAACCGGTGCCTACCTCCAGGGTTACATAAGGTGCCTGCACAAGGAGCGACTCTCGATCAATAAATGGATGACGACACTTCATACCCTCCAGGTCAGTAGCGGCAAGTCGCGCCAGAATCTCATAGTCGGAGACCTCTGCCTTGGCCATCACCTCTTCCACCAACTCAGCCGCAATGATCCACGCTTCATCCCCAAACCCCACCACTGCATATTCATAGTCGGGGTGAAGGGCAATGGCCAGATTGGCCGGTATAGTCCACGGAGTCGTGGTCCAAATAATCACAAACGTCTTCTTGCCGTTGAGTAAGTCCACCTTATGGCGGAGATCGTCGATGAGGGGAAACTTTACATAAATGGAGGGAGATTGGTGATCCTCGTACTCCACCTCCGCCTCAGCCAAGGCGGTACGACAGGAGCTACACCAGTAAATTGGTTTTTTGCTTTTGAACACACTTCCCCGGTTGATGAACTCCCCCAGTTCCCTAGCGATTGTAGCCTCATAGTCAAAGGACATTGTCAAATAGGGGTTTTCCCAGTCCCCCACCACGCCCAATCGCTTGAACTCCTGCCGCTGGATGTCGATGAACTTTTCGGCATAATCACGACAGCGTCGTCGCAGCTCCAGCTGGCTCATATCTTGCCTCTGCTCTCCCAACTCCTTCTCCACCTGGTGTTCGATGGGTAACCCATGGCAGTCCCAACCCGGCACATACACACTGTCATAGCCCATGGCCTGCCTGGATCGAACGATCATGTCTTTGAGAATTTTGTTGAGAGCAGTGCCCAAATGAATATGACCATTGGCATAGGGCGGACCATCATGGAGTACATAACGCGACCGGCTCTTGCTCAGTTGCCGGAGTTTGCCGTACAAATCCATCCCTTCCCACTTCTCTAGAACCAGTGGCTCCCTTTTTGCCAGATTCGCTTTCATGGGAAAGTTTGTCCGAGGCAAATTGAGCGTCTTCTTGTAATCCATTGGTCTCTCCCAAACTGTCCGATTTCTCTCTATTTCCTGCTAAAAGTAGAAGTGCTGAAACTAACATACCGCCCCCGATTGTCAAGGAAAATGTCCCTCATAGCACTTTCCCCATTTTCGCTGGTCGATTTACCGCTTGCAGTTCCCTGTCCCCCTTCAGCTCTTAAGCTTCATCACTGTGCCAATATTACAATATCACCTCTTATTATTATTGAAGCAGTCAATTGCTCCTTGAGAACATGTTTAAAGTGTAGCATAAGCTACCTCTTATTAATAAGACTCTGGGGAGCTATAAGCAATGCATTTGCATTGCATATAGCCAGCGTTTTTGATAGCATGGCTGATTTAGATATCCAGCAACTCAACGCAGCAGGTTAAATGACATGATTCATTCTTCAGGCGCACCGTCGATACCGACTCACGAGAGATTCGCGAAACGCATTTTTGATGTGGAGCTCGAGCACGCCATGGTCCGCGCTAATGACGCCTTACTTGCCCTGCAACACTCCGATGGCCACTATCGTTTTGACCTGGAGGCCGATTGCACCATTCCAGCCGAATACATTCTCATGATGCACTACATGAATGACATCGACGAGGAGCTGGAGGCCAAAATCTCCGTTTTTCTCCGTTCTCGTCAATGTGGTGACGGTGGCTGGAATCTATACTGTGGTGGCGACTTTGACCTCAGCTGTAGTGTAAAAGCTTACTACGCCCTGAAACTGGCAGGGGATAGTCCCGACGCTCCGCACATGATCGAAGCCCGCAAAGCCATACTGGCTCATGGAGGTGCGGCTCACGCCAATGTCTTCACCCGTATCACTTTGGCCTTGTTCGGCCAGGTTCCCTGGCGGGCTGTTCCTTTCATCCCGGTTGAGATCATTCTCTTACCCCGGTGGTTTCCCTTCCATCTCAGCAAAGTTTCCTATTGGTCGCGGACCGTAATGGTACCCCTTTTTATACTGTCTACTCTAAAGCCACAGGCCTCGAATCCTAGACAGGTATATATCCGAGAGCTATTCACCATCCCGCCGGAGCAAGTAAAAAACTATTTTCCCATCCGTTCTCCTTTGAACCGTTTGTTTCTGGCTTTGGATAAAGCGGGAAGGTTATTGGAACTTTTCATTCCTCCCAGCGTACGGCGCCGTGCCATAAAAAAGGCAGAAGATTGGTTCATCGAGAGGCTCAATGGCACCGACGGTCTTGGCGGCATCTTCCCAGCCATGGTCAATGCCTTAGAGGCTCTGGCATGTCTGGGATATCCTGCGGATCATCCATACCGGGTTCAGGCCAAGCAGGCGCTTGAAAAACTTCTGGTGATTGACGAAGACTCCGCTTATTGTCAGCCCTGTTTGTCCCCTGTGTGGGACACCTGCCTCGCTGTTTCAGCGCTTTTGGAGGTTGCGGACAACCAGCCCACAGAGGACATCCTGCGGGCGTTGGATTGGCTCAAGGATCGCCAGTTGTTGGATGAACCAGGTGACTGGCGAGATCAACGACCCAATCTCAGAGGTGGC
>CAMYLW010000425.1 GCA_947259475.1 Thermodesulfobacteriota bacterium | reverse complement strand
TGCCGGAGTCAACGTTGCCCTGGATATGGCGACCCTCAGGGCTCGGGCCTTCCTGGCCAGTGGCGACGACGAAGGTGATTTCGAAGACGACTTCCAGGTGATGGCAGGTGCAACCATGAGTTGGGCGGAGATCATCAGTGATGGTTATAGCTATGACAGAAATGCCAATCTGACCCAGATCGGTGGCCAGAATAAGCCCAGCAACATGTATGCGATCAATCTCGGCGCCGATTTTAAGCCGACTGATACCACCACAATTAAGTTCGATGTCTACTACGTCGGCATGATGGAAGATCGCACCATAGCGGGCGAGGCTGAAGACGAGATCGGCATTGAAGTAGATGCCAGGCTTACCCAGAAAATCTACGACACTCTCTCCCTCTCCGTTGTCGGTGCTTACTTGTTTGCCGAAGACGGCTACGGGGTCTATAGCGGTTCTTCTGCTCCTGCAGGGCAAGCAGCCGGCAGTGGTGACGATGCCTTCCAGGTTGGCGTCGGCCTCGACTTCAAATTCTAAGGAAGCCTGACCGGCTTATCCTTAGATCGTGATTTAACACTCACAACCCCGGGGGCTACCCGCCCCTGGGGTTTTTTCTGTACTGAATGTCGAACCGCAGAACCGCAGAAATGCACAACAATCACTTCGATATTCAAAATTCCTTGTTCGATATTCTGCGGTTCAAAATACCAACTGCCAAGATCTGCACAAAGACTTATTTCGTGTTGATAAGCCGTCTAATCCGACAAAAGCAAAATATCGAACAGCAGAACAGGGAATTTCGAATTATGAAGTTTGAGCATAGGGCATAGAGCATCCCTCGACGGGCTCAGGACAGGTAGGGCATGGGGTAAAAGACAGCAGGCAGCCGCGGTTGGAGGAGCGCTTCGCTTGAGGTTGGAACCGTTATTCAGCGGGCAGGAGGAACGAGGTAGCAAGCACTAGCAGGCTGCTGAAAAACTCGGCATTTTGTGTGCGAGGACCAAGTCCGTCATTCCGGAAGTCGCGGTGCGACTATCCGGAATCCAGCGAAAGTTCAATATAATCAAACTCTTTCTGGATCCCGGCTCGCGTCCGCCGTAGCGGACTTGGCCGGGATGACGAATTGCGACATAGTCTATTGGGGGAGAGGGGGCGTGTAGTTATCCTGCGGAGCTGAATAAATAGCCGTATTTTTCAATCTGCAATCCACAATCTTAAATCTTAAATCTTCCTTACAGATCCGACTCAATGATCCCCGGACGACTGGTCTTGCCACTGAGCGCCCGAACCCGCTCGAGCTCGTAGACGTAGATCATGCTCTTGGTTTTCTTGAAGCTTCCTCTCTCCAGAACTGCCGCTGCCACCAGCTCCTCCTGGCCATCACCATCCACATCTGCCAGACGGTAACTTACCACCATGCCGCGGAGCGGCCTTGTCTTCCACTGGGGCAGAAGATCATCCCCTGTCCAAATCATGGATTGAATCTCACCGTCGGAGTATTTGCGCACTCCGGAAAGAATCCTGGTGACTAATGAGACATTGCGATTGGCCAGGATCTCCAAGCGCTTATCGTTGTTAAAGTCCACCAAAAGGAGCGGTGAGGGAATGTAATAGGTCTCCACCTCATCGCCATCGGTAGCCCCACCACCCCCCGGTACTCTTGTTGAGCCACTGTCTGGGCTTATGCCCTCGAGGATATTGGCAGTGGCCCCGTAATACTCCCTGCTTTGCCAGAGCCGGGTGCCGTCGTCATCAATCAGGTGGAGGCGCTCTTTTCCCGGAAAGATGAAAGCGGTCTCCAGCTTGCCGTCGCCGTCCAGGTCTCCCTGGGTGAAGTTGAAAACATTGGCCCGGCGGGGAAGGCTTATGCCTTCCAGGGGCTCGTAGGCGCCGCCGGCGGACTGGAGATGGTCAACGCCCGGGATGAAGATGTCCTCCATGTTCTTTTTCTGCCCCAGCAAAATGGTCTCTTTGCCTGGGACAGTGAGCCGGTTGAAGTACCACTGGATATCGGTGGCCAGCTTCTTCAGCCTGTCTCCCCGCCACTCCAGCACGTAGGAGGCGAGTCTCTGGTCGCGCAGGTTGCTGACATAGACTTCAGCCTTGCCGTCATGATTGGCATCCACCAGGCAAACCCAGACCAAGTTATCACGCTTTTCCCCTTGAAAGGAGCCGCGCTTGTTGAGCCTCCCCTGGTCCCACTGGTAGACGATTACTTCTTTGAGTTTGGACAGCACCACAATTTCCGGGCGGCCGTCGCCGTCGAGATCACCCACGTCCATGCCAAGCACCGGAAAAGAGAGCTTCTGGCTCCTAAAAATATCTGAACTGGCTTCCCTGCCCGACTGCAATTGCACGAAGCTGCCGCCGCCCTGTGGAGCGGGGGTGCTCGGAGCCGGTCCGCTCATGATTGTCTCCGGATGCGCTTGGGAAAAGCGGGGCTGTGATGGTGCTGCCGCCACCGCCGCGGGCCCACGGCCGAAAATTTTGTTGTTGATATCCTGGGCAAAGTCGTTGATCCGGGGAATAACCTCACCCATCCCCTTGGTCTGGGCATAGACACTGACCGGTGGTCTATACCCTCTGAGAGCAACCATCTTGGCATCG
>CAMYLW010000424.1 GCA_947259475.1 Thermodesulfobacteriota bacterium | reverse complement strand
CTTTTCTCTAAAGAGTCCGGTAGTGATCTTCCGTCTCCCAGAGATTCCTTTGCTGATCCCCTACCCTCTTTCCTCCGGCGATCTTTTGCTTGCTGCAGCAGGTCTTTCATCTCTTTCTTGGCACGCTCACAGAGCAGCAACGTCTCAAAGTGATACCTCTCCAATGTGTCCGCACCAAGAGAGGGATTGAGATCAAACAACGTTTTGCTTATGGCTATTTCGTCTGGTGATTGGGCAAATTCCAGATATGGATTATTGACCTTGCTCATAATTGCTGTTGTCAATCGATACTCTTCTTCTGCTGATAATGAAAACAATGGGAACTCGATCGGTCTCTTTTTTCTAAGCTGGGCAAATTCTACCTTTGCCTCAGACAAGTAATCCTCTGGAACCTCGAGTCTTGACAGGAAGCTCTCCTCCAGGCTGTATGCTCTGACGAGACCATTTACCTTGTCGAAAAGCCTTCTCTTTAAGGGTCTTTTCTTCTTACTCT
This sequence comes from Thermodesulfobacteriota bacterium, assembly GCA_947259475.1. Taxonomy (GTDB): domain Bacteria; phylum Desulfobacterota; class Syntrophobacteria; order BM002; family BM002; genus BM002. The sequence goes on along the minus strand of CAMYLW010000424.1, from coordinate 2,095 downwards.
GAGCCCGTTCACTTTTTATTTTCTGTAATAGATCCATTAATCTAATTCACCACGGAAAATCACGGATTTTCACGGATTTAAACCAAATCGTTAGAATATTCTTCTTATCATTTCAAAGATTTCTGCTCCCCAGGTGAGATGCGATAGTCTTCGAATTCCACTGTTTTAACGTACTCCCTCGTTCTATCAAGACTGTGATAGCCGTTTCGACGCCTGGCGTCGTAACCGTAGAGCAGAGCATTAATGCCCTCTTCCAACAGTTGAATAGCATTCTCGACGCTAAACTGTTGTGGAGGATAGAACCCGTGCATGCAAATTTCTTGTCCTGAATCGTGAGCGTAGAGAAATGGATGCTTATATTTTTCCATCACCACGGGTTTGAATGGACTAAAAGTGGGAACGGCTACTCTGCAGTCTGAAAACAGATATGACCGGCCATAATAATCTTTTAGTCTGTATTCTCCCGTCCGTTTGTAGATGAGATAGTCGTCGCTCGTGCCAATCCTGGTAAATCCAAAACCGTTTATCTCAAGTGAGCCTTTCTGCGCGACATACAGCAGGATGTCCATATCCTCTTCTACGCTGGCGATGAGTTGCTCCCGCCTGCGCACTTCATTCTTCAGTCGGGTTCTCTCCTTCTCTATTACCTGTGCTTTTAATGCTTTCTGGAGCCAATGGTTCAGTTGGCTCGATGAGATTGTGCCATCCCTTGGCGGTTTGTAGGTAGAGTCCAGTTTCTCCAGTTCCCTCAATGCTTCTTGAAGGGGTTTCAAGTCAAAAACGGTGTTGCTTCGCTCATACTCTCTTGGCGGAATGTCGACCTTTTCTGCAATGAGTTTCAAAATTTCTTCTTTGCCAAATTTCCCTCTTTCAAACCCTCTGTTTTTCTTAATGAAATATGGCATTACCTGGAAAATGATGGTTATCAGTTTCCAGCTCAAAGACGTCTCACCCCTATCTACGTTACCCGCAACTTGCCGGAGAACAGCGCTCCTTACCTGGTCATACAAGTCCTTGCCGATCCTTTCATAGTTCGCCACCAGGGAATGCAGACTGAGCGATTTTACGAAGTGCTTCCCCTCATTCAGGATTACAGATCCCGTCGTTTCTTGTGAACCAGAGGGATCCGGAGTCGCTTGAATCTCTCTTTCTATGGCAGGATCGTACAGAAGAGGCAGATAGAGAAATCCTGCTTCCACCAGAAAATCAATGCCAGATCCGATCAACCGCCTCATTACTCGTCCTTCCAGTACTTGCAGTAATAGCCCCCTTCCTGGGGTTTAATGGCCCGAATAGGCACATACAGGTATTTCTCTCCCGCCTCAGTTTCTTCGATTACTGCATATTCCGAAGCCGTACTATCGATTTCTTGTCCTCGAGACAGGAATTTTCCTCCGTCAAGTTGCCTGTTGATGTCTTCCAGGATTAATTGTTCTTCTATGGTCAAATCTTTTTTCTTCAGCGCGCTTTCACATAGCTTCCGAAGTGATTTACCCTCGTAAGCACCTGGTTGGTAAATGTCGACTAAGCCTTCGCCTGCCTGTCCTGGCAGGACTTCAATAACGAGGGGCAGCAACTGCTGTGCTTCTTCAGTTTCTAAGGCCCTATCTGTTTCAGCATCCTTGGTCATATTACACCTCCTTAAGATAAATTCCCCGGTCCAGCAATTTCACCACACATGTGTCCACAACTCGGTAGTAGATATTAATACCGGTCCGTTTCGAAGCAAGGATGCCTCGGTCTGTCAACCGTTGAAGTTGGTTGGAAACTGCCTGTGGTTTCATCTCCAACGCCGCAGCCAGATCTGTGACACACATCTCCCCGGCCCTGGTAAGAGCATAAATCATTCGCAGCCGCGTGCGGTTCCCCAGCATCTTGAATACCGCTTCCAGTTCTGCTGCACTCTCCTCGGCCAGCAGGGGACGCTCCAGGCCCGTTGATTTACCTGAAGTGTGACTCAGCTTGTCGAGTTGTTCATCTTCGTTCCGCATAGCACCACCTCCATTATGATATCCTTCAATTATATAGTGTAATAATGAAAGGTCAATCACCCAGATTTTTACCCATTTTGTCCCGTACTCATTTCGGGTAAATT
>CAMYLW010000423.1 GCA_947259475.1 Thermodesulfobacteriota bacterium | reverse complement strand
ATGAGAAATTCGGGCTAGCTCCTTCTGGACCTGAAGAGGAGTCCCCGCTCCAAGTGCATCGCTTTTCAAAACTAGCTCTCGTGAAAGGACAATGTCCTGAAACTCAATAGAAGGAATCACATGGTCCGAATCTTCTACGGGAAACAATCTCCCTGGGAAGACTGAACTCATGCGAGCAGGAAGCCTTACAAGGACAAGCGGATAGTCCATGAAGTCATCTTTCGTGATCGTTTTCTTTTTTAAGCTAGGATGGCCTGATCGGCAATAAAACAAGAAACGGTGCTTGCCAAAAGGTTCTACATGCAATTGCTTGTTTTCTTTAGCGACACTCAATTCAGCGATACCGGGGTCAGCTTTATAAGTTAAAACCAACTCTTCTACTTCCTGCCAGTCCGCTACCATTATCCTGCACTTGAGCTCAGGATGTTCTGAAATGAGGTTGGCCAAGGCGGTATGACAAGAAATCTGCAGAAAATTAGGTCAGTCTTACAAAGCGATGACTTATCACCTATCACCTATCACCAGGTAATCGTTGCAGTGTATTACGGTCCACCAAGCGGAAGAGTGAGCAAAGGGGCCTGGGATCGGTCGGAACCGACCAGGGCCAGCCGATATATTTCCGAGAACACAAGAAAGGTCGATTTGGAGGTTAGATCAGTTTCATCAATGTAAAACCAGTACCCCCGATACTGCACAGCAAGTCTTGCCTGTGGTCTAGGTTTTGAGGCTTTTACCCTGAAGACCTGGTCTATTTTATCGTTATCAGGTCCAGGAAATGGCCAGCTACTGAAAGTGAGATTCCTGTCAATATGCGATTGGGGAGGGGTTACCCCTTGGGTGAGATAGACAATGGCACCTAATACGGAGCGAGTACGCAAGTGAATATTACTGTAAGTCGAGGAGTGAAAACCACGTTTGCTGCCGGCACGCAGCTCTATCGGCTCATCGCCAGTCTTTGTAACCCCCAGTTGCTTCAGTATATCCCGCTCTTCCGGAGCAGTGGTTCGCAGCAACATGATTGGTTGAGGAGTGGGTTCGGAGAGCCTCAGGTGAACCCCTTCTGTATCGGGTATGAAGGTGTAGCCAGCTTTAGCAGCAGAGATGAGATCAGATGCTTTGAGGAGGTTTTTGTCAATTGGTGCAGATACCGGTTTCTGGTATTCGGTAAAAGCGAATAGCAGCTTATGCTTTTTCTGCAAATCACCAAGATTGTCTGCGATTTTATAAAAGCTCTCGATATCCCCGTGCGACTCATTAACAATGCCATTGATTTCCTTGACTAGTAGCTGCAGTAAAATTTTTATGGGCCAGTCCGACGCTGCGAGATAAGCCAGAGTGTCGATTTTTATAGGCTCAACAAGGCGTTTGGCGAATTGCGTTCCGCGTTGCGGGCTAAAAGAAAATGTCGGACGATCGGAATATTGCAGTTCTGGGATGACCAGCGTGGAATCAGTATCGCTAGGTGCTATTTCTGCCCCTAAGGATACATTGAAAGAGGCCTGGGCGCTTATCGAGTTGATGGAGAGAAACTCTATGGTGGCGAGGTAGCGTAATCGAACCATGTTTAACAATAATTCCTCATCGGCCGTTGCCCTGACACGGTCATTGTAGCTTAGATATACACCCTGCAGCATTTGCGGGCCAACAGAACAGCCAGAGATGAGCTGGACTAAAAGGCAGGAGGCCAGGATAGAGTAAAAAACAGCATTAGCTTTCATTGTCTTTTCATACGCAAAAAAGAATGAGGATGTTTTTGAATTTCCTGTAAACTTTTAGCAGATGAAGATGTGCGTTGGCAAGTCTCTATTTCTGGCATCACCATCTGATGTATGGTAATTCCTGTACACCCACCGACTGACAGGGGCTAGATGATTTGCTGACAGGAAACCTAACGTGTACAGTAGAAAAAGTAGGGTGGATTGCTGTTTAAATATCAATATTTTTGATCTGGCAATGTTAACGGCAAGCATCACCTATTACAATCTAATTCAAGGAGGTAACATGTCTAGTTCAACTGCAGTGAGCGCCCAACCTTCCGATAGGGAGCAATCAATTGCTTCTCTCGTTACCGCATTCACGCTTGACCCTTTCATACGTTGGATGTTCCCTGATCCATGCCAGTATCTCAACTACTTTCCCGAAGTTCTTAAATATTTTGCGGGTGGTGCATTCGACAACGCATCGGCTTACCGCTCTGAGGATTATTTCGCTGCGGCACTATGGCTTCCACCGGGAGTCAGTCCTGACGAGGAATCCCTTGGTAAGGTCATGGAAGAGGGAGTTGCTCCTGCCTTGCAGGGCGAGGTTTTTGCTGTCCTTGAAAAGGTTGGCATGTCGCATCCAGAAGATGAGCACTGGTACCTTCCCGCAATTGGCGTTGATCCCATGTACCAGGGGAAGGGATACGGGTCTGCTCTCCTGGAACGAGGACTTGAGGTCTGCGATCATAATCACTTGGCCGCCTACTTGGAGGCAACCAATCCCCTGAATATCCCGCTATACCACCAGTTTGGCTTCGAAGTCATAGGGAAAATACAAGCAGGCAGTTCGCCAGCCATAACGCCGATGTTCCGGGCAGCTCGTTAGAATT
>CAMYLW010000422.1 GCA_947259475.1 Thermodesulfobacteriota bacterium | reverse complement strand
ACCGCCGGCATCAACTTTTGCTCAAATCTCCACGAGATGTAGATGGCGATCAGAAGCAGGGCATAGTAGATGGCCAGAAGCGCCTTCTGGCGCAAGTCCTTGCCCACCTTTGGTCCCACCATCTCTACCCTTTCAACTGTCACGGTATTTTCACCATAGATCCGCTCCAGATTGTCCTTCACCTCCTTGCTGACGTTGGCCAGCTCTGACCTGGATACATCGGTGCGAACGAGAAATACATTTTCTCCCTCACCGCCAAAGTGCTGGATGGCGCTACGGTCCAACCCTATGGGCTTCAACCCCTCCCTAATCTTGTCGGCATTGGTGGGGCTGCTGAACCTCAATTGAACAACGGTGCCGCCGGCAAAATCAATACCGAAAAGACCTGTGCCGCGCCAGATAAGGGCAGCAAGCCCGATGAGAATCAATATCAGTGACAGAGTGAAAGCAAACTTACGCCGACCAACAAAATCAATGTTGATGTCCGGTTTGATAAACTCCATAATTCCTCTCTGTTAGTACCGTTTATGTAATATGTAACAGGATAAATGCCTCAAGTGAGCTAAAGTGCCTAAAATGTCCAAAATTCAAAGACAAGACAGCCAACGGGTGATCAGATGCTTAACGTCTTCATTCGCCTTTTTTGCAGCAAGTAATCAAACAACAGCCTGGTTCCAAAAATGGCGGTGAACATGCTGGCGGCAATGCCCAGGCTCAGCGTAACGGCAAAGCCTTTCACGGGACCGGTGCCGAATTGTAATAATACCAAGGCGGCAATCAGGGTGGTGACGTTTGCGTCCACAATCGTCCAAGTGGCTCTGCTGTAGCCGCTGTCCAGGGCTGCCCGCGGTGTCTTACCCAGCCGCAATTCTTCCCGCACCCTCTCAAAAATCAAAACATTGGCATCAACCGCCATACCGATAGTGAGAATGATACCGGCAATACCCGGCAGGGTGAGGGTGGCACCAAAACCAGCTAACGCCGCCATAATCAAGATAATATTGAGGATCAGGGCCAGGTCGGCGATGATCCCTGAGCCGCCGTAGTAGACAACCATGAATACCACCACCAGCACACCACCCACTGCCATGGAGAGAAGCCCCTTACGGATGGAGTCTCTTCCCAGAGATGGACCCACGGTACGCTCTTCGAGTATTTGTACTGGTGCGGGCAAGGATCCAGCACGGAGCACCACGGCCAGGTCTTTGGCCTCATCCATGGTGAACTGGCCCTCGATTATGGCGTTGCCCCCGCTGATGCGATCCTGGATAACAGGGGCAGAATAGACATTGCCGTCAAGCACAATGGCCAGCCGCTTCTTGACGTTTGCCCCGGTGATTTTCTCAAAGAGATTGCCGCCGCGCTTGTCGAAGCTCAAGGCAACGTAGGGACGATTGTATTGGGTATCAATGCGTACCTCGGCATTGGTTAGATATTCGCCGGTGAGTAAAGTGCGGTCCTTGAGCAGGTAGGCATTGCGCCTCACTTGACCGGTGACCGGGTCGACTTTACGGCTGTAGTAGATTTTGTCGCCGGCGGGTACTCTACCCTTCAGGGCCTCTTCAACACTCCGTTGCTCATCCACCAGCTTGAATTCCAGCAGGGCCGTCTGGCCGATGAGGTCAATTGCCCGCTGTGGATCTTTGATGCCGGGCAACTGGATCAAAATACGGTTTTCCCCCTGGGTTCGGATGTCCGGCTCACTCACTCCAAATTGGTCAATACGGTTGCGGATGGTCTCCAAGCCCTGCTCTACTGCCAGCTTTTTTATATGGCGCACCTGGCTTTCCTCAATCCTGAAGAGAACCTGGAGTTGGTCTTGGGCCAATGTACGGTCTGTCACCTCTAAAAGAGGAAACTTATCCTTCATGAGGTCAGCGACCTGCTGCCAGTCTTGTTCCTTCGGCAGGAGCAACCTTACCCCATCCCCACCTTGTCGTTCAACCAGGCGGAACCGGATGTGTGCGGTGCCAAGTTCACCTTTAATCTCCTGAGCAAGACGCTCCACCGTATTTTCCACCGCCTTATCATTTTCCACCTCCAGAACCAGATGCATTCCGCCCTGGAGGTCCAAACCGAGGTTAATCTTCTTATCGGGAAAGAATTTAACCCACCATTCAGGCAGCTCTTTGCCCAGGGTAGGTAGCAGATAGACTAACGCTACCACAAAAACCGCCAGCACGAGAGCAGCACGCCATCTCAGATCCTTCACGCTAACTTTCTCCTCTCACAGTAAGTTTTTAGTCCGGGTAAAATAGTCGAATATCAGCAAAGCCCAAAGCGCCTAGTTTATTTCTGCTTACTGCCTGCTGCGCCAAGCGCTATGCGTTTGGCGGCAAACCTCCTGAGCTCTCCTACTTCTTGCTTGGCTCCGGCTCTTGGGACGCCATACCGGCAATGTAGCCTCGCCCCACTTTCACCCGAACTTTTTCAGCGATTTCCAATGTTATTACCCTCTCGGTGAGACCGGTGATTTTGCCATGCAGTCCGCCACTAGTTACCACACTAGTTACCACCATGTCACCCCTCTTGAGGGCGGCTAGCACTTCTCGCAGCTTCTTCTGCTTTTTCTGTTGGGGTCGAATCAGCAAAAAATAAAAAATGGCAAACATTAGCAGCAGAGGCACTAAAGCGGCAAAGCCACCCCCCTGGGCACCACCGCCCCCGGTCCCTCCGAGACCACCCATGGCATATGCCAGACCTGTCCAATTCATAAACAGCCTCCTCGTGTTTAAACCCTAACGTTGCAAAAATGACAATTTATTGATCATACCCATTTCTCATTGCAGCTTTTAGCCACCGGTTTAAACCTGGCGCAGTTGATAAAAGTGCGCCCTGAACTCCTTGAAAGTACCAGCCGCAAGTGCTCGTCGCATCTGCCGCATCAGCTCCAAGAAATACCACAAATTGTGAATGGTATTGAGCCGATAGGCCAGAATTTCCTTGGCCATAAACAAATGACGTAGATACGCCCGACTGTAATGCCTGCACGTATAACAGGTGCACAGTTCATCAATGGGCATATCCTCGTCTCGGTGCTGGTTATTCTTGATGATTATCCGCCCGCGGCTGGTGAAGAGCATACCATTTCGCGCGTTGCGGGTGGGCAGCACGCAATCAAACATGTCCGCCCCCAGCCCCACTAGCTCCACAAGGTCCTCCGGCGTGCCAACACCCATAACATAGCGCGGCTTGTCCACTGGCAACTGCGGTAGACACGCCGCCGCCACCTCCAGCATTGCCTCTCTGGGTTCTCCGACACTCAAGCCGCCAAGAGCGTAGCCAGGAAAATCCATTTCCGTGAGTCTTTCAAGGCAAGCGTGCCTGAGTTCTGTTGACATGCCTCCTTGAACAATGGCAAACAGAGCCTGATCTTTCCTGGTTTTCGCCTCCCGACAGCGATGGGCCCACCGCACGGTGCGCTCCATGGAGGCCTGAACGTATTCGCGGGTAGCCGGATAGGGGGTGCACTCGTCCAGACACATAATGATGTCAGCTCCGAGAGCCTCCTGGATCTGTATCGCCCGTTCCGGAGTAAGAAAATAACGTGAGCCGTCCAAATGGGATTGGAAGGCCACGCCTTCCTCACTAATCTCACGAGTTGGCGCCAGGCTGAAAACCTGATAGCCGCCGCTGTCGGTAAGCAGAGGCCCGTCCCAGTGCATGAACCTGTGCAGCCCGCCAACCGTTTGTATGAGATCAGCCCCCGGCCGTAACCAGAGATGGTAAGTGTTGGCAAGTACTATCCTGGCGCCAAGGGAGTGCAAATCCTCAGGAGTTAGCCCCTTTACCGTACCTCTTGTCCCCACCGGCATGAACACTGGTGTGCTCACCACACCGTGAGGTGACCGGATCTCCCCCAAGCGGGCTCCGGTACTATTTTGCTTCCAGAGATGAAACTCCACAGCTGAGATTACTCGATAAACATGGCATCGCCATAGCTGTAAAACCGATATCGCATCCGGATAGCTTCAGCATATGCTTTTAGCAGAAGGTCGCGTCCAGCCCAAGCCGAAACAAGCATGACCAAGCTCGAACCCGGTAAATGAAAATTGGTAAGCAGCCTATCGATGACCTGAAAACGATACCCGGGGTAAATCAAGAGGTCGCACCAACCACTTCCTGGTCTCACCTGCCCATTGCTCGCTGCAAACTCCAGGGCTCGTACCGTAGTGGTACCTACTGCCACCACCCGGTTGCCGTTCTCCTTGGCGCCATTAACGGCCTGCGCTGTTTCTTGGGGAATCTCAAAGAATTCCTCCTGCAACCGGTGCTGGCGAATATCAGATACCCGAACCGGCTGAAAGGTGCCAAAACCCACATGCAACGTCAAAGTAGCAAGGATTACACCTTTCTTTTTCAGACGGTTGAGAAGTTCTTCCGTGAAATGTAATCCGGCCGTCGGCGCAGCTACCGCTCCAGGCTTTGTGGCGTAAATGGTCTGGTAGGCCCGGCCATCGTCAACCTTGACTGCCCCACCGTTGCGACGAATATAAGGTGGCAGAGGAACGCATCCTGTGCTTTCCAGAATCTCCAGCAGCGGTCGGTCATCAACAAATTCTACCCGCGTCTGACCCTCAACCGCTTGCTCGCAGACCCTGGCCCGCAACCCATTTTCAAACAATAGGATTGCGCCCTCCTGTACCCCTTTGCTGGATTTGACCAGGCAGCGGTAAAACTTCTGATCAGTGGCCGGATGCAGTACCAGAAGCTCAACCTTACCACCCGACTCTTTCTTCCCCAGCAGCCTGGCAGGCACCACTCGGGTGTCGTTCACCACTACCACATCGCCTGCTGCCAAGTAATATTCTAAACCGGCCATGTTTCTATGTCCCATGCTCCCCGTTGTACGATTGAGAACTAAAAGCCGCGAATCATCCCGCCTTTGGGCCGGCACTTGCGCGATGAGTTCTTCGGGCAGC
>CAMYLW010000421.1 GCA_947259475.1 Thermodesulfobacteriota bacterium | reverse complement strand
CCAACAAAGAGAGCGCGGCATAATCACTTACTCCTCGGGAAACCATGGTCAGGCAGTAGCTCTGGTGGGTCAGTTACTGGGAGTCCGAACCACTGTGGTTATGCCGAATAACGCGCCCAGAGTTAAGCGCGCCGCCACCGAGGCCTATGGTGCTTCGGTTATTGAGTATGATCCTGAGGAAGCGACTCGTGAAGAGATGGCAGATCTTCTCAGGGCTGAGCATGGCTATACAATAATTCCTCCATTCGATCATCTTGACATTATTGCCGGGCAGGGAACGGCAGCATTGGAGTTGTTCGAGGAACTGAAAACCCTGGATATGCTGCTTGTACCTTGTGGGGGAGGAGGCTTGCTTAGTGGCTCAGCTATCGCCACCAAAGGCACAGAACCGGCTTGTCGGGTAATTGGCATTGAACCAGAACTAGCAGACGATGCTACCAGATCATTTCACACAAAAACACTGTGCACAGTCAAGGATCCACCCACCATCGCTGACGGAACCCGTACTCCGTCTTTGGGTAAGCTTACTTTTCCCTTGGTGTTAGAATACGTCGATGATATGAGAACCGTGACGGAAACCGCCATAGTGGAAGCTGTCCAATTTTTGTTCTACCGGATGAAAATTGTGGTAGAGCCCTCGGGCGCACTGGGGTTGGCAGCAATACTCAGTGGTGCAGTCTCTGCGTCAAGCAGAGTCGGTGTTATTATCAGTGGCGGTAATGTTGATGGTGATATGATGTCCAAAATATTACTGACTGAATTATTGAACAGTCTCGAATAGTAGTTCTTGTTCCTCCCATTAACGAATAACAAATAACCTTCAATTGAGCTTTAAAGGAGGCTATTTTGAGCTTCATGCATGTCTCAAAAGATGGCGAGATCGCGACTGTTGCTTTAAGCAGGGGAAAAGTAAACGCACTAAACGAGCCCATGGTAGAAGAACTCACCAAGTCTTTTGAAGATCTAGCAATAGATAATGCGGTGAGATCGATTATCTTCACTGGTTCTGGCAAATTCTTTTCTTTTGGCTTCGACGTCCCCGAATTTTTGAGTTATCCTAAGAACGATTTCATAAAATATCTTGAAAAATTCACCAACCTTTATACATATGTATTCCACTTTCCAAAACCGATTGTTGCTGCACTGAACGGCCACACCATAGCCGGAGGCTGTATGTTGGCCACAGCATGTGACTTCCGCTTGATGGTCACAGGGAAAGCGAAAATCTCGTTGAACGAGATAACCTTTGGTTCAGCGGTTCTTGCTGGAAGTGTAGAGATGCTAAAGTATTGTGTGGGGTCTAGGAATGCTCAGTCAATACTGTATAGTGGAGCCATGTATTCTGCTGAAGAGGCTCTCCAACTGGGATTAGTTGATCAGGTCTCTTCTGAGGATGCCTTGAAAGAAGATGCCAGAAAAGTCGCCCAGGAATTTGCTCAAAAAGATAGTTCGGCTTTCAGGTGCACAAAACATCTTTTGCGCAAACCTGCTGCTGAAGAGATGATCAAGCGCGAAAAGGATGCCATCCTTGAATTCGTCGACATCTGGTACTCAGAACAGATGTGGGAAAATCTAAAAGCAATAAAGATCTATTAGGGGAAGGGATGCGATTATGCTGAAAAGATGGTTTTTGCTGACGTCGATGCTCATGCTGATCAGCCTGATGATGACTCCCCTGGTTGTTGCGGCGGAGTCCTCCAAAACTTTCAGGGAAAAGAACGGCCTGCTGGCCTATGCTCCTCCCGTCTGGTTTTTGCAGGGGTACTTCATTGCCCGCGAGAAGAATCCAGGTTACATTTTCGGAACAGTGCAGGATTTCGTTAGGACTCTGGGCGGCACAACCACATGGTTGATCGAGGATCTGGAACTAAAACGGGTTGAACTGGCCTCCGCGGAAGAAAAGAACCCGGAATATTCATTGTATCTGGAGGCTGTTTCACCTCAAGGTACTGAATATTGGGTCTTTGTGGTGTTGCCTCATGAAAGCGCCCAGGCGTGGTTCGACGCCAGGCGGGCATATCATGGGAGAAAGGCTGAGGGTTATTACGGCAGAACCCAAAGTGAGCTTGAGCGCGCCCTTAGCCAAGGCATTAAGATTAAAGCTGAGCTTCGTTTCTTGATAGAGAAAGGAGATATCAGCCTACAGGCCCCCGAGGACGAGATCAGGAGTAGATACAAGTTCCAGCCGGTTTTCGATCTCAGTGCCGGTCGCTGGTTGGACCCGGCCGCTAAGACCAAGTAAGGAGGTATGAATCATGTCATCCCATGAGGATAGGAGTGGAAAACCTAATCGTCGCCAATTCTTTAAAAAAGCTGCAGCCATCGGCTTAGGGGCCACGGTGGGTGGCTCCTCTTTCTGGCAGCCCCACCAGGTTTCGGCCCAGATCACCATTCCTAAAGAGCCCATGCCCCGCAGGCCCTTTGGCCACTCGGGCATAATAAGGCTCTTGATTGGGGGATAAATTACTGGGACACAGCGGAGTTCTACGGCAGGGGCCGCAGCGAAGAGGGCATCGGTCGCTGGTTCGCCCGCAATCCCCATACCCGCAAACAAGTTTTTCTGGTAACCAAGCTTTCCACCAGAAGAGGTGGCGATTTTACGGACCGACTGTAGAAGAGTCTCAAAAGGCTGCACACCGATTACGTGGATCTATTCTTTGTTCACGGAATACGTGGCATAAGTGAGATGGAATCCAGCCTGAAATCCTGGGCGCAAACCATGAAAAAGGCCGGCAAGATAAGGCTATTCGGCTTCAGCACCCATTCCAACATGGAAGAGTGCCTCGAGGGAGCAGCCAAGCTACCATGGATAGACGGCATCATGTTTACCTATAACTACCGCCTAATGCACGAGCCCCGCATGAAAGAGGCTGTCGAGGCCTGTTACCGAGCCGGTATCGGTCTGACCGCTATGAAGACCCAGGGCGGCGGCCCGGTGAAAAGCGACAGTGAGTCTGAGATTGAAATGGCGGGCCGCTTTATGCAGAAAGGATTTACAGACAGTCAGGCAAGGCTCATGGCTATTTGGCAAGATAAGCGCATCGCCAGCATCTGCTCTCAAATGCCCAACCTCACCATCATGGCCGCCAATGGGGTGGCAGCGTTGGACCAAACCCACCTTTCACAGTCAGATCGTGCCTTGTTGGCCCAATACTCGAAGGAAACCTGCGGCGACTATTGCGCCGGATGCGAGCGTCTCTGTTCAGAAACACTTCCTGAAAGGGTGCCAATCAACGACGTCATGCGCTCCCTCATGTATTTCCATTCCTACCAGGATTTCGGCTTGGCACGTTCCACCTTTGAGACTTTGCCGGCTCAGACAAAAGAGCTTTTGAATCAATTGGACTTCAGCGAGGCAGAAAGTTCGTGTCCCCGTAACTTGCCCATCGGAAAATTGATGCGGGAGGCTGCCACCCTGTTTGTTTGATCAAGCCCACCATCATTCAAGCCCGGATATTTCATGATTTGCCGTCGCGAGACCACGAAGATGGGCGTGCCACCTGGCAACCGTACCGCGGGATTGGTTCCGAGGCGTACCTGAACGGTACGTCGCAGGGGCCGACACACGAGGACGTCAGGAAGGACGGCCATATAATTCGCGCTCGCTGCGCTCCGCTCAGTCCCGCACCGCAAGCGGCATCTGCGACAAGCGGGTTCCCAGTTTCGTGGTCGCAGCAAGTGAGTCATGAATTATCCGGGCTAGGATAATTATGAGTAACCCAGCTTTTTTCTGATCTCTTGGGTTATTTTATTAATATTATTTCTCTCATCATGAGTTAATTTCACTGGCCGAGGTCGCCCTTTATAACTCGGTTTTGTTGTCTCAATTATATTTCTTTGCTCATCTGACAAAGCAAATCCCAACCAGGCAAAGAGCTGTCTTAACTGTTTGCTATTATTACTAATTATCTCTTCATAGCAGACAATTCTGCTTCTCTCTGAATTTTCCCTGCAAAAAATCCTCAATAGTGTCGACAATGCCATGATTTATGGGGAACATGGCGGTTTTTTAAAACAGGTAGCGGAAGCTTATTTTCTCAATCTCGAAGACAAGATGATCGAAAAGTACATAATGAGTCAGAATGTTCCCGGCAAAGAGCCAATCTCTGTTTTTGAGACCTTAAAAAATCCACAACTGTGGAGTGCATGGACGAATTGGTACAACCAAGAAACAGTGAGAAACAATTTTCGAGACTTCATCGAGTCTTTTTTCAATCCTATTTCCTTAGAGCAAGAGGTGCATTGGGGATTTAAGGAGATAAGGTATGGACTAAATGATCGCGTGCCGGCAATGCTAGCCGATCTTTATGCGCATGGAAGATTTGTTTTTATTGTTCGTCATCCCGTGGACGTTGTTGCAAGCAAAATATCAGCCCGGGCGAGTGACGGCATAGAGGCTGACGCCCACACCTGGGTAG
>CAMYLW010000420.1 GCA_947259475.1 Thermodesulfobacteriota bacterium | reverse complement strand
AATGTTTATGGTAGGGCTTTATAATTTATTTCTTTCAAGAATACTAAGCCCCAGTTGGCGGAAACCACCTCCTTACAGGCTTCTCATCTTCTTGCTCATCACAAGCATCATCTCTTCGAAGGCATGCTTTTTGTTTACCTCATTTCCCATTTTTGCAGTTCCTTTCGCTTTTCTCCCTTTGCTCATGGTCTTATTACACAACGAAAAAGTCTCCACCGCATGTACTACAGTGATGGGGGCGATGCTGGTAAGTCTGTTTGCCGGCCGCACCTTTGAGATACTGCTCTTCTTTACCTTCAGTGGTATGGCGGCTTTGCTGGTCTCTTTCAAGGTGCGAAAGCGGATACACATCCTCCTCCCTTCACTTGTGGTGGCAATCGTCAATGTCGCCGTCTTCATGGCTTTCGCAATGGATTGGGAATCCCTTGCTGGCCTTTTTGGGGACTGGCAGAAAATAGGCATTCTTTCCCTAACGGAAATTCTTGGTAACAGCTCATTGGAAGATGCGGGGTGGGCCTTCATAGGAGGCCTTGCAGCAGGGCCGGTAGCCATTCTTCTTTTGCCACTGCTGGAGGTGAGTTTGCATACTGCTTCGACTTTTAAACTTAACAAGTATGCCGATCTGCAACATCCTCTAATGAGAGACCTTTTGACCAAAGCCCCAGCAACCTATCAACATACCATGACAGTAGCGTACCTCGCTCAGTCTGTCGGAGAAGCCATTGGGGCAAACACCCTTCTTTTAAGGATAGGAGCCTATTACCACGATATCGGAAAAATGGCGGATCCTAAGCTTTTTACGGAGAATCAATCAGATGCTGAGAACGCTCATAATGATCTAGGTTGGCAAGAGAGCGCAAATCTTATTATCCAACATGTCGAGCACAGCGAAATGCTTGCACGAGAGTTTGGAGTTCCAGAAGTCGTTGTTGATCTTGTTTCGCAGCATCACGGAACTCAGCTTGTGGAGTATTTCTACAATAAGGCCGTCGAGAATACTCAAGGGTTAGAGTTTGATAAGGAGGATTTCCGGTATGCGGGACCAAAGCCCCAAAGTGTTGAATCGGCGATATTGATGATCGCCGATGCGGCGGAGGCTGCCTCTCGGTCCATTGAAGAACCCACACGGGAGAAGATAGAGAAAATGGTTCGTATTCTGGTAGTCAAGCGAATTGCTGACGGGCAGTTAGACGAATGCAATCTCTCGACTCAACACCTCTCCACAATTGTCCAGACATTGGTGGATTCCCTGGTAGCCTCACTCCATTCTCGGGTGGTATATCCATGGCAAGTAAAGGCAAAGAAAGCCAGAGTGGTGAGAATTGAGGAAAAGGTCAGACGCCGAAGAGTCTCTACCCATTAGAATGCGATAAGGAATTTAACCTAAAAGGAGATAAACGAAGTTTAACTCTTGATGAGTTATATAAACTCCTACCCAATTACTGGGTAAGTTTACATTACATCCCTTAATTCACACTTTTGCTCCCAGTGAATCTAGCACAAAGTATTGTAGCTTGGTCTCAAGCGGAAAAGTGGGGATTAAACTATGACATGTGAAGTCCTATGAAAAGGGTAGGAGACTTTAAATACTCATGCTTACACTTTAGTCTCGAAGTCATTAGTCAAAGTCTGATCCTCATTCCATGTTGCCGATAGGCAAAGCTAGAAATAAAATCTAACGCCGAAACCTCCTTCGAGATCAAAATCATAGCTGAGCGCCACGTCCCATATTGGTACAACTTCAAGAAAGACATCAACAGGCACGCCTGCAAACTCATAAGCTATGCCCGCGGGAAATCGAATCCCGAATTTATCCTCGTTGCTCTCCTGAAGTTTTACTCTTCCGCCAATACCTAAGTAGAGTGGCACTTCGCCTTGCTCAACTGTAATCAGCGAACGGAAGTGATACAGGTAGTCTGCCCAAATATACCAGTCGTCTTTTGAACTGAGGCGCCGGAGGACAGCAACGTCAAATCCATGGGTCTCATCCAGAAAATACTTAGCGGTAACACCTGCAAGATACCTAGGGTTAGGACCTGTCATGCCATACATCACTCCCAATCCAAATGGTCCTCTTTCTGCCAGTGTGTCCTGTGCTAGTGCAGTCCCAGAGATTAAGGCGAATGTCAAGACGACAGTAATAAAAAATCTGGTCATGGACCCTCTCCTTTCTTTTTTTGAAGATTTGGGGTTAGCAAGGCAATTGAAGTCAAGTGCAACCCTCTGAGGGCTAAAGTTCGTATAGCACCCCGTAATTCACACTCGGCTGGGATTCAATGAGTTGGCAAAAGATTATATAATATATTAATATTACAACCAAAATAGCAATGTCAGTCAATTCGCAGTTCACGGCGACTAAAATTCCGATGAGTTTTCTTCATAGTACAAACTAGAAGCTTATCAAAAGATTACCAAAAGATTACGATTTAGTAAGGATTGCCCTGGAGAAGACTGTGTTAGATGGGATACTGGCCGCCAGATTTGCTAAGCAGAGAAAATAAATGAGAGATCTTCGGGCTTAGCGGAGCAGAAATGGTGCAGTATTTTTTGAAGAGAGTGTAGATATTGATTGGCAATCTAAAATCAGTTCAATCACATCCAACCTGTGAATTA
>CAMYLW010000419.1 GCA_947259475.1 Thermodesulfobacteriota bacterium | reverse complement strand
TTTATGGAATCAGGAGGAGGCTATGCAGGAAAGAGACTCTTTCTAACCAAGACGCGGGAAGAGCAGGACAGCGAGCTTCTCAGCTCACTCAGGAGGAGATCATATCCTGGAGATGAAAAGGAGCCGAAATTTTTGGTTTTTTTCCAGATTGATAAGGTCTTACCGCTCATTGGGGATGGGGGTAACGGGTAAGTAAACACAAGATTCAGTGCGGCGAGTCTTGTTCGAGTATCCTCGTTGATATCAGCGAAAAGTATATTGCCTTTGAAAGTGACTTGTGTCACAATTCCCGACAGTAAATAATTTGAACCACTCCAGCGAAATGAGAAAAGGGGATGTGTTATGCCGGAAAATTCTGTGACCATGTATTCACTCAGTACCTGCAGTCATTGTAAATCTGTCAAGAGATTACTCGACGAGTGCACAATTCAGTATGAATTCACCGACGTGGACCTGCTTAA
Organism: Thermodesulfobacteriota bacterium; assembly: GCA_947259475.1. Taxonomy (GTDB): domain Bacteria; phylum Desulfobacterota; class Syntrophobacteria; order BM002; family BM002; genus BM002. Next base: position 2,159 of record CAMYLW010000419.1, on the reverse strand, counting down.
GGGTAACGAGCGTACAGCCATTTTGGAAGACATAAAAAAGTTCAATCCAAATTGTTCGTTCCCCACCATAATCATTGGTGAAACGGTCATCGTCGGATACAAGGAACAAGAGATCAAAGAGGCTCTGGGATTATAATAATGGACATTAATAAGCTGTACGAGATGTTGCGTAAGGTGCAAGAGCCCAAAGGTTACTATTTCAGTAATGACAAAGAGAGAACCTTTGAACTGCTAGAAGGTCTCTTGGAAAACAAGGAACGCTATGGCTATATGGTGTGTCCCTGTCGGTTGGCAAGCGGTGACCGCGAAGGGGACAAAGACATCATTTGTCCGTGCGTCTACCGTGAGCCTGACGTGGAGGAATACGGCAGTTGTTACTGCAACCTCTATGTCAGCCAAGAATGGAATCAAGGGCAGATTCCGCATACCTATGTCCCGGAGCGAAGGCCGCCGGAAAAGATTCGGTTCTGATAGACCCTACGCTAGCACCAAATCTATATAGCTGCGACTCCAAAGGAGTAGCAGCTTTTGCGTTTCTTTGACCTGAGACTTCCGCAGAGATTAAAGACAATTTTTGTATTTCTGCTTGCTGCCTCCTGCCTGCTCAAATTGCTGCTAAACACTAAAAGGACCCTGATGTACGCAAAGCAATAAGTGAAAGTTGAGTGAGGACAATGAGCCTACTTTTCATAGACGGAAACCAAGCGGTGGCAATGGGCTCCTTATATGCGGGCTGCAGGTTTTTTTCCTCATATCCCATCACTCCCGCGAGCAATCTACTTTCAGCAATGCTCGACACCCTTCCCTCAGCCGGAGGCATTGCCTTGCAGGGCGAAGACGAGATCGCTTCCATCGGTTACTGCCTGGGAGCATCCATGGCCGGGATGAAAGTAATGACTGCCACCTCCGGTCCAGGCCTCAGCCTTTATAGCGAGAACATCTCCTTCGCCATTGCAGGGGAGATTCCAATAGTCATTGTCAATATCATGCGTCAGGGACCGTCAACTGGTTCCGCCACTCGGGGCGCAGACGGCGATGTGCAGTTCATGCGCTGGGGATGCAGCGGTGGCCTGCCAGTAATCGTCCTTGCCCCGGCGGATGTGAGTGATTGCTTTACCCTAACGGTCCACGCTTTCAATCTTGCCGAACAGTTCCGTTGCCCTGTAATCATAGCTTCCAACAAAGAGATAGGAATGACCAGCGGGACTTTTGATATGGAGAACGTAGAGAAGCCAGCAGTTATAGATCGTACCCTGCATGAAGCCGGTCCTTTTCTGCCTTTTCAAGTGAAAATCGGGGAGGACGTCCCTCCATTCCTTCCCATTGGCGGACCGATTCTGGTGAGACAGACTTCCTCCACCCATGGACCAGATGGATACATTACAACTAATCCCTCGGAGATTCAGGCAGGGGTTGAAAGGCTGCAAAGAAAGATCGATTCTAAGGCAGAATCATTTTCCTACTTCGATCTGGAAGAAAGAGAAGGGGCTCGCAGCTTGATCGTCGCCTACGGGATAACAGCGGGAGCCGCGAGAGCTGCAGCTGCTGAGCTTTCTGAAAACCAAAATATTCCCGTGTCTCTCCTGGTTTTGAAGACCTTATGGCCGGTTCCGGAGCAGGTACTGCAAGCCGCTGCGATAGGAATGGAACGAATTCTCGTAGTGGAAATGAATCTGGGCCAATACGTCCAGGAGATCCGGAGAGCTCTTTGCAACCAAAGAGTTGATTTTTATGGCAAAATGTCTGGTCAGCTGATCTCGCCCACAGAAATCATAGAGGAGGTGACTCGTGGATAGCCTCCTGAATCCCGATCGTCCCCCGGTTTTTTGCCCGGGCTGCTCTCACGACCGCAGTGTCCACACCTTGGACCGTGCTCTAAAAAAGATGGGACTCAAGGGTAGTGATGTAGTTATCGTAAGTGATATTGGGTGCTCGGGCCTATTCGACATCTTTTTCAAGACGCATGCATTTCACGGACTTCATGGTCGAGCCCTTACCTATGCAGCTGGGATCAAGCTGGCGCAACCCCATCTCAAGGTGATAGTCACCATGGGTGACGGCGGACTGGGCATAGGAGGAGCACATTTCCTTGCAGCTTGCCGTAGAAATCTGGATCTTTCCCTGCTGGTATTGAACAATTTCAACTTCGGCATGACCGG
>CAMYLW010000418.1 GCA_947259475.1 Thermodesulfobacteriota bacterium | reverse complement strand
CAGGAAGGCGATCTGGATTGGCAGCAGTTTCTACCCTCCGCCCAGAAATGTGTCGATAAAGTTCATACCAGAGTTGCTACAGTCCCATCTTGGCAAGTGGAACGCCGTCGCTTATTGGGGGATAAACTCGGATTACTTAGAATTTGGTTTCAGGAAGAGATCAACCACCACCAGGCCGGTTGGCGCTGGCTGGCTGAGGAAATTCCCTTCAAAGAATTGAGAGTGGAAGGCTGGCCTACCGCACTTGGTGGTCGCATTGACCGCATCGACTTCCATCCCGAGTCCGGTTTACTTTGCTGGGACTACAAAAGCGGCTCCAGCCCCAACTCTGCAGATGTTTTCAAGTATCTCAGTGAACCTCAGCTGCCTGCCTATTTGCTGGCTTTACTTCAGGGCCTAGTAAAAATTCCTGGCCACCCTCCCCTGCAGGAATACCCCTTTCAGGCAGGCTACATAACACTCAAGTCAGAAAAAGACATCAAGTTAGACCGGCTCCAAGCTGACACGGAGCGCTGGCAACACTTCTTAGAAACTTGGAAGGAACGTCTGGTTGAGCTTGGTCAACTGCTACAACAAGGATACTTCGATGCTGATCCAGTTCCCACTGCCCCGGAGAGGAAGCGAGAGCAACTTTGCAATTATTGCGGCTTGCTTACCATCTGCAACAGAGGGGAGCTGACCATTGCAACTCAATAGGCAGATGCTTGTGCAGCCAGAGCCCTTCAGTATGACGAGGGGACGCGATGACGCCGTGACACGGAGAAAGAGAATTACCTAAAATCAAAGTGTGGACAAGATTATGAAGACCTTTTCTCTAAAATTTTTCGCCGCTTCTCCGTGTCATTGGATGAAGCAGGGCCGGTCTCCGTACCGGCCAACAAAGGAAAAATTCACTTTAGAACATTCCCATAAGGCGGGTGCAGTGACCCGCCCTACTATTTCGCTAAGCGCCATGCGCCAACCGCAAAGCGATAAACTCAGAGCCGATCGCTGAGAGCTTCTAAGGGACGCCCTACTAAGCAAATGCATCCTCTACCTGACGAAAAGATTCGAAATAGAGCCTTAGACATCAGCCGCAGCTTCCACCTGGAGGCTCCGGCAGGCTCAGGTAAAACCTGGCTACTAACAGGCCGTTTTCTCGGGCTGCTGGGCGAGGTGGATCATCCTCATGAGATCCTTGCCCTTACCTTCACCAATAAAGCGGCCGGGGAAATGCGTCAGCGTATCCGTAACCTGTTGGACAGGGCGGCGGCAGGTGACACTCCACGGTATCCCCAAGAAGAACCTCTCTTGCAAGCTGCGGCTCGTGCAAGCCAGCGTCAACCAGCTCACCGACTTGCAGCCCCCGACGGCTTGAGAATCATGACCTTTCATGGCTTCTGTCTACATTTGCTGCAACGTGCTCCAATTGAAGCCTCGGTAACCCCCGGTTCTCGAGTCATGCCTGATGAGGAACAACAACAACTGCGCACTCAGGTGGCGGCCACCACCATTCATGGGCTGCTTCAGCGCCCGAGGAACGATCTTCGGCGCCAGGCAGTGGAAAACAGACTGTTACGACTAAATAACAATTGGCTCGGCCTGCGTGATCAACTTGCTGATTTAATTGAACGGCGAGATCTACTCCAGGACCTTTTTACTCTCATGGGTTCCCATCCGGATCAGCAGCAGTTGGAAGTGATTTTGACCGAGAGGCTTGAAGGTTTGCTCCAGCTTCGACTGGCTGGATGCTGTCTTGCTTTTGAATCTTCATTCTTGGGGAAGAACTGGCCCGACTTCATCGCTCACCTGCAAAAAAATGGAGCGGAGGCTGGCAATCGCTTGCCGGGAACTTTACCCCCGGCCGCCGCCACACAACTTGAAAAGTGGCAAGAAATAGCCTCAGTTCTTACCACCGCTGAGGGCAAACCCAGGAAACAGGTGGGACCTGCCACCGGCTTCTACAGTGGTTTCAGCAAAAGCAAATGGGCAGAGGCGATCCTGAAACTCCCAGGAGAAACCTTACACCATTTGCAGGACCTCAAAACACTGCCATCTGTGTCTGATGGTATGGCGGACATGGATGCTCTTTATGATCTTGTTCTGGTGGTGGGAGAAGCGCTTAATCTCTATCGCTCGGCTTGCCGCCAACGCCACCTGCTCGACTATGTTGAACTTGAACAGGCAGCACTTCGATTATTCGACCAGGAAACCCCCACCGATTTGCAGTTATTTTTGGACAGGAAGATCCAGCATTTGCTGGTGGATGAATTTCAGGATACCAGCCGGAGCCAATGGCTTTTGCTTCAGCATCTTTGCAGTGGTTGGCTCCCAGACTCCGGCCGAACCCTTTTCGTGGTGGGAGACCCCAAACAGTCCATATATGCTTTCCGCAAAGCAGAAGTCTCCCTTTTTATGCAAGCCAAAAAAGGATTACCCATTCCGGGCCAGGATCGCTTTTCCTTAGGATGCCTTCAACTTGAGGCCAACTTCCGTTCAAACCCTCGTTTAATTGACTGGAACAACGAACTTTTCGGCCAGACCATTATGAATCGAGCTGATCATGAAGCTGACGAAGTCCCTTATGTGGACGCCACCGCCATGGTTGAACCAATCCCCCTTCGAGAGATTGAAGCAGAATGGCTGGGGAAAGCAGTGCGGCAGGAACTGAAGCAGCTATCTGAGGGAGACAAGATCGGTATTCTTCTTTTCGCCCGCACCCACTTATCTCATTACCTGCAAGGTCTGCACAGAGCCGGGGTAGCCGTACAGGTACAAGAAGGAACACCCCTTTTGGCTCATCGTGAGGTCCTTCATCTGAGGCAGATCGCTCATGCCCTGGTGAGGCCACAGGACGACCTGGCCTGGGCAGCTCTGCTCCGCGCCCCCTGGTGTCAGCTAACCCTAGAGCAGTTTGTTGAAGTTGCAAGTGGACCTGAACTGAATTGGCTGGAGAAAATCAGGGCTGCCAAAACAGACTTTCTCTTGGCGGCTGAATTGTGGGAAGCAATAACAAGGGCTCGCCAGCGCTTGGGACGGGACGAGCTGGCCACACTAGTGGAAAATGTCTGGTTGGAACTTGGTCGCCCTGAGATAGTGGCGAGTAATGGCTCCTCGGCCAGTGTAGTAAACTGCCGTTGTTTTTTGGATCTTCTGGCTCGCGCCGAGCAAGGAATTCCCGAGGAAACCCTGGTTAAGGCCGAACTGTTGCTGCAGAATGCCTATGCCCCACCCGACCCGGGAGCGGCACCCTCCCCGGTAGAACTGATGACGGTGCATCGGGCTAAGGGGTTGGAGTTCGATGTGGTCTTCCTTCCTTTCCTGGACTGGTACCCTTTGAGCGGTGGCCGCGGATTTCATCCGCCCTATTTGTTGGAGCGGCTACCGGGTTCCACCGGAGAACTCCTTATTGCCATGGCCCCGGACCGACGTCGAGACAAATTTGCTAGTTTATATCAACTGTTGCGGAAGATCGGAGAAAGAAAGAAACTGGCTGAAGCCAAACGGATTTTCTACGTCGCAGCAACCCGGGCGCGTAGGAGTCTCTACTTAAGTGGGATCGTCCCGACGAGAAATGGCGAAATCTCACCCCGCAAAGAAAGCCCCCTTTGGTGGCTTAGTACTCACTGTGGACTGAAGCAGTCTGAAAACGGAGAGCTAATCGCTGAAAACAATAGCTTTTTGGATTTATACCTCAATCCCGGTTTGACTTCTGTGGATCAGGATGAGCACGTTGAAGCCACGGACCTGCCTGAACCGTTACCCTTTGAGCCAGAACCTCTGCCCTATACCACTGTTGCTCCGTCACAGCTCACAGAAAAGGTTGAACAGACCCAAGAACAGGAAGATGATCCAAATGCCAGGGCGAGGGGCGTGGTAACCCACAGAGTTCTTGAGCATCTGGGAAAGGAAAATCCCTTGCCGCCAGCCGCTGCTGTGGTTGCAGCGCTTGTCAGCGAAGGTGTTCTTGAGACGGAGACGCAGGAATTAGCAGAGGAAATACTCCAAGAGATTCACGACTGCTTACAGGAGGAGTTTTTCAACTGGCTACTCAGCAAGGGCCATCCTCGGGCCTATTGTGAATGGAGCCTGGAGGACCGGCCTGTGGAGAATCAAATTCGCACCGGTATTGTGGATCGGGTGGTCTTCGACGCAGACAACTGGTGGGTGGTTGACTACAAAACGAGTCGCCCTGTCGCAGGTGAAGGAGATGAAGACTTCCTCGAGCGTACGGCGCAGGGCACCTTCATGACCGACGCCTCGCGGGACTACACCGTGAAGGTCGACGTGCCGGGTTTGATCTGGGGGCGCAACTACTTCTACCGTTTTGCGCTGCAAGGGCGCTGGAGCCCGACCGGCCGCACGAGGCTCGCCCCCAAGGGCAACGAGGCTACGCAGCTTCGCTTCGGCGTCTGCTCATGCTCCAACTACGGCTTCGGCTACTTCCACGCTTTTCGGCGCATGGCCGAGCGCGCCGACCTGGACGCCATCCTGCACCTCGGTGATTACTTCTACGAGTACGGCAACGGCAACTATCCGGATGACACA
>CAMYLW010000417.1 GCA_947259475.1 Thermodesulfobacteriota bacterium | reverse complement strand
AGGTGGATCTGACACTTCTGACAGGCGGTGATCAGGGTTTTCGCACCAGTGGCCTCGGCCTCCTTCAAGCGCTCCACCTGGATCTGCTTGGACCCGGTGGAGCAGTTTGCCCAGCCACTGGTGCCGCAGCAGACCGCGTTCTCGCGGTTTCTTTCCATTTCAAAGAAGTTGTCCCCGGCCAGTTTCCTCAAAATGTTGCGGGGCCCGTCGTAGACTTTTGCCATGCGGCCCAGTCTGCACGGGTCGTGATAGGTGATAGGGCCCACACTATTTTCCACACTGATGGAACCTTCCTCGAGCATCTGGGCTACAAGATCATGAAAGTGGACGATTTCAAAACCGAGATCTCCAAAATGCTCGGTGTAGTGTCGTTTAAAGGTGTAAAAGCCCTCAGGACAATTGAATACTACCCTTTTGGCGCCTGAGGCGCGGATGACTTCAAGATTGTGAGAGGCCAGTTTTTCAAAGGTTTCCACCTGACCATTCCATAACATGTCGTGACCGCAGCAGTGTTCATCGTCACTGACCACAGGTTCGATTCCAGCACCGTTGAGAATTTTGATAATGTTCTGGCTGACCGAAAGGCTGTCCACCCCAAGGTAGCGAAAAATGACCTGAAAATAGGGCATGCAGCCCACAAAGAAAAAGGTGTCACCTTTTTCAGCAACCTTACCTGCCTCCTTGGCCCAATCGGTTTTTTTCTGGTCAATCCCCTGGGTCTGGAGTTCCATGATGGTCTGGAGCATACCGTGATGGGAATAGGCCGGTTGGGTCCCGAGTTTCATGGCCTCTTCCCGCAGGAGACGCATAAATTCCGGGAAATCAATGCTTGAGGGGCAGCGCTCGAAACAGCGGCTACAGGTGAGGCAGGACCAAAGTTCGCGGTCCTTGAGTAGCTCGTCGCCAAGACCCAGCAGGGCCTTTTCCACAATGATTCGCGGGGAGAAGCTTGGCGACACCCTGGACACCGGACAACTTCCAGTGCATACTCCGCAGTCCAGACAATAGTAAGTTTGAGTGGTTTGGGCAGCGTCTTCAATGTTCATGCGGCTTCTCCCAGGGGATTTTTTCCCAGGTCCTTTATTTTCTGGGTAAAAGAGGTGACGATCTCAGCAAAACGGGCAGCCTCTGCAGATGAAACCCATTCCAAGGCCAGACGTTCGTTGTCAATACCCATGAGGTCCAGCAGTTCACGGGTCATGTCTATGATCCTTTTGGCTTTTTCATTACCATCCAGGTAATGGCAGTCGCCGATGTGTCAGCCGCTTACCAGAACCCCATCGGCCCCCATCTGAAGGGCCTTGAGGACGAAGTCCGGAGAGATCCGGCTCGAACACATTACCCGAATCACCCGGATATTGTGCGGGTACTGCATCCTACTAACACCGGCTAGATCTGCACCGGCATAGGCGCACCAGTTACAGCAAAAGGCAATAATTTTCGGTTCAAACTCAGCAGCCATAGGTAGTTATCCTTTGCAGCTAGCTTCTATTTGTGACACGTCACTAAGGAAAATAAATCCGAAATCCGAAGCACGAAATCCGAAACAAATCCGAAATCCAAATTCCCTAATGTTCAAAACAGGAGATATCTTACTCAGGAGAAAAGGTTTCGGTCATTTGAATTTTGAAAATTCGATATTGTTTCGAATTTCGAATTTAGATATTCGAATTTTCAACTACACTTAAATTAACTCAGCGTCTTCTCACTTCTTGACCGCTCCAGGACGACATCACTCGCACAAGGCAGCCTCTACCATGGTGAGCACTTCATGGTCGGTGAAGTGGCGTATAGCGGCGGCTCCGGTTGGGCAGGCCACGGCACAAGCGCCACACCCCTTGCAAAGCGCTTCTTGAATCTGGGATATCTGGACCCCCTCGGTGATCTCCACAAGTTCAGGGGCGCCGTACGGGCATGCCTCGACGCATTCGCCACAACCTCTACAGAGGCTCTGATCCACGGTGGAAACCACACCCTCCACCTCGATTCTTTTCTGGGCCAGGATAGTGGCGGCACGAGCAGCGGCCGCCTGAGCCTGGGCGATGCTCTCGTCTATTGGTTTGGGATAATGAGCCAGGCCGCAAACGAAGATACCGTCAGTGGCAAAGTCTACGGGTCGTAACTTCATGTGGACTTCCAGGAAGAAGCCGTCCTGACTAACAGGTACCTTGAACATCTGAGCCAACTCATCCAAGCCTCGGGTCTCTATGGCACTGGCCAAGGTAATAAAGTCAGGCGTAAGGGTGATGGGCCGCTGGAGAACGTGGTCCACCACTGTGACCTTGAGGCCGCCCTCTTCGGTCTCTTCAACCACCGGTTTGTTCTCTGAGGTGAAACGGATGAAAATAACACCTTTGGCTCGGGCTTCTTTGTAGAGATCCTCTCTCTCGCCGTAAGTGCGGAGATCCCGATAGATAATATAGACGTCCATCTCAGGATTGCGTTCTTTCAGTTCCAACGCCTTCTGTACCGAGAAGGTGCAACAGATCTTGCTGCAGTGGGGCCTTTGCGGCTCTCGTGAGCCCACACACTGAATAAAGACGGCGCTGGTACCATTCTTTACCAGGTCGGTGTCCCAGGCCTCATCTAGTTCGTGCCAGCGGAAAACTCGATCACTCTTACCGTAA
>CAMYLW010000416.1 GCA_947259475.1 Thermodesulfobacteriota bacterium | reverse complement strand
TCTTCGTTGATGGTACCATCCCTATCCAAAAAAACCGCTACATGCATAGTCTCACCTTGATAATCAGAACATATTCGCCCCAAAGGTTGCTAAGGATATTTGAGATTGTAGAGTGACTGAAGGCGAAATGAGAAGATTTCCCAATCTACAATCAACAATCTGAAATTCCAACTCTTCATGCTCTTCGTGTCCTTTGTGGTGTTATTCTCTCTTCTCTTCGTCACCGCCTTCCATCTTCGCCAAGAGCTGCTCTGCTGCAGCGTGGACTTCTTGCACGGTAATCGCCTTCATACATTCCAGGTCCTCTGGACAGGACTGCTTGAAGCATGGGGTGCAGCCTACATGTTCCGGGTGGATTATTACTGCTCTATTATTCAAAGGCGCAGTCTTCTGGGGATCAGTGGAGCCGAACAGTGCCACCTGGGGAATATTCAAGGCAGCAGCCACGTGCATGAGTCCCGAATCATTACTAAGAAACAACGCACACATACTGACCAGAGCTAAGGCCTCTGCCACTGTGGTTTTTCCAACAAGATCAATGGGCGGGGGGTCCATTATCATGCTGATCTGCTTTGCAATCAGTTCCTCCCCCGGTCCACCCAATAGAAGAAATCTCCGTCCTGACTTCTGCAACCGTCCCAACACAGCACCAAAACGTTCCGGAAACCAGCGCTTTGTTTCTCCATATGCAGCACCAGGATGTACACCAATAAGAAGTTCCCGTTTGTCGATACCCATATCACTCAACAAATTCAGACCCATCTCAATACATTCTTCCTTGAGCTGTAACCGCGGGATACGGTCCACCTGGGACGCTCCCAAACTGCGGAGCAGGCCAAGATAGTAATCCACTTGATGCAGCCCACGCTCTTTACGTCTGTCCCTCAGGCGGTGGGTAAGAAGCCAGCCGCGGCCATCAGTGGAGTAGCCCAGCCGCTCTGGAACCCCAGCAAGCCACGCCACCATGGCGGAGCTCAGGGAGTTGGGCAAAAGAACTGCCAGATTAAATTGCTCCTGCCGCAACCTCCATCCCAACCCAAGGAGATTTCCGATTCTATGAGGACCATTTCCCCTCTGATATCCTACAATCCGCACAGCTGACTCGCTGGCCTCAAATAACGTGGCTACACCTGCTCGAGCCAGTACGGTCAGATCAGCCTCGGGCCAAAACTGGGCGCAACCATCTACCACAGGCAAAGAGAGCACTGCATCCCCGATCCAGTTGGGAGCAACTATTAGAATCCTTTTGTTCACTTTTGCCTTGGCCACGGTTGATACGGTCGAGTTTTCCACCGCTGGTGCACCCAGAACCACTGTTCGGGATGACGCCGCACGTAACTCTCAATGATCCTGTTGAATTTAGCAGTGTTTTCTTCAATATCAACTCTGGTGTCGCCACTTCTATCCAGGACCACTTCCGGCTCAATAACAATCCGATACGAGCCATTCGGCTCCCTTACATTGTACGCAGGAACCACCGGAGCACTCGTTCTCAGAGCAAGAGAGCTTAAAGCCTTGTTCGTGCAGGCGATCTCTTTGAAAAAGGGTACAAATACCCCCTCATACCATGCGGGGTTCTGGTCAATGAGCAAGCCCACCACCTCTCCTGCCGCCAGCAAGCGGAGAACTTTACTTACAGAACCCTTTTTGGCGATCATTTTATTTCCTCCCCGAGTACGGATGCTATCAATCAAACTATCCAGGAAAGGGCTATCCAGGGGGCGGATTACTATATTAATTGGATGGTAAAGCAAGGAAAAGGCCAACGCCATGAGCTCCCAGTTGCCAAAATGAGAAGTCATAACCAAAACTCCTCTTCCTTTTTTCAACGCCGCATCTAAGTTCTATAAGCCATCAAAGGCCACGAACCCATCCATTTTATATGGTGTAAATCTCCGAATATATGGCAATTCTAGAACAACTCTGGCAAGATGGATGAAGTTTTTGCGGGCTAAGTTTCTCCTCTCCCCTTCCGTCAGTTCGTCTCCCCATGCAGCCTCGAGATTGTTCAAGGCTATTAATCGATGTCTGGTATCGAGTCGAAACCAAAGCCGGCCAAGAAACTCCGCCAGTCTCCAGGCAAACCGCAAAGGCACAATTGCAGCTATGTCCATAAATTTTTCTGCTAATTGCTGCTGCAAACTCATCACTCTTGCTGCCCCGAATCCTTTAGTGTTCCGTTAGATGTTGTCAAAGATCTTCGCACCACGGCTTTGAACAACGAACTGTCTTTATCCAGGTCAATCTCCACTGCCAGTATCAACAGCTCCATGCTGTCTGGAAGGTCACTGGGTAGCCTTACCCAGTCCTTTTCTGTAGTCAGCCACAGCTCCGGTTTCTGCGCTGACGCCTCCTCCACTAGCGAAGCGAGGAGTTCGATTGTCAAGGGGTGATGATCAGGCAATGCGGTGGTATGGACCAGGTCTGCTCCCAAATCATGGACAGTCCTGAAAAACTCATCCGGTCTGCCGATTCCGGCAAAAGCAGCAAGCCGCTTATTATTTACAGAGCCAAGGGGGTGTTCCCTCTGAGTGCTTGCTCCGAAAAGACGAGTGGCACGGTGCTTTGTAGTAACAACTGTCCTGTCCGGCCATTGGTTAACAATATTCTTATGAGTCTGCTCAGCT
>CAMYLW010000415.1 GCA_947259475.1 Thermodesulfobacteriota bacterium | reverse complement strand
CCGTGGTAGACCATTGCGACCACTCTTCTTTTCCAAGGCTCGTCGGCATAATGTAGTTGTCCCGTGATGTATTCTATAAGCGCAGGAAAAAAAATTTTACCTCGATGTTCAGCATAATGTTCCTCGGCAAGAATTCTACTGACAGCAACTATCTTGGTTCCAGCATAGCGCAAGCCCGTGTGGAATTGGGAGAGTTGGGAAAGTACATATCCTGTCAGTGAATTCTTGAGTGCATCCGGTTTAATTAGCACCAGCGTTTGCTCGAGTTGTTTTCTGTCCATACAAAAAATCTCCTCTCTCTTCACAACCCTACACCTAGCCCGGATGTAAGTGCTCACATAAGGCAAAAGTATAGATTACAAAGCCTAAGCGACAAACAAACACAACTTATAACTCTAGGAAAAGGTTCGTCAACCCATTTTGCTGTAAGATAAAAAAAGTCCAGAGTATAAGGTATGCAATCCTCGCGTATCCCTCCCAATATCCATGCAACTCGCTCCGCTTTACAATCCAAAATAATTAGGGTAGAAAACAGCCTGGACGATGCTTATATTAATCGTGAAAAGATATATCGAGTGACTGAAGGTGAAAGGAATAGTCGTATGAGTGAAGGCAAGCCGAGGAATCCATTGATTGTCAATTTCTGTGAAGCGCTGATCAGAAAAAGAGGACTCGAGTTAAGTGATGAGAACAAGGAAGAAGAAGTCGATAAGATGTATCATCTATACGAGACAATGGTTGGTCGCAGGATGGTTGAGGCCCTACCGGAAGAGAAAAAATCTCAGTACATGGCCATTCTTAAAGACTTAGGTGACCTGGATTTCGACAAGATCGAAGAAATCTTCGGAGACGGGATATCTGACCCCGAGAGTATCATGAAAGAAACACTTGAAGAGTTTTCTGATATCTATCTGAAGCAGCGCTAGAAGATAATGGTCATGCTGTCAGTGGATAAAAAGGAGGTCAATGATGAATAGCGAAGAGCGTCCCAAATGCCCACACTGCGGAGAACAGATGCTCAAATGGCAGCCGCCGCCGGAAAATACCTGGACTGAGCCATTCCAGTACGTCTGTTTCAACGACGACTGCAGCTATTATGTGGAGGGCTGGGAATACATGGAAAAGACCCGGGAGTCAAAGACCTCCTATAGATGTCGGTTGAATCCGAGGAATAATATCTGCGACCCTATTCCTGTGTGGACCAAACATGATTTAAAAGATGGCATTATTGAATAAAAAAAGGGTACAAGGTGCAAGGCACAAGGTACAAGGCACAAGGTACAAGGAGTAAGACACAATGATCTTCCCCCGTTTTAGTGGACACGGGGTTAGGCAGCTAGACCTAATCTCTCGAAGACAGCTGGACTTTTGTAGCCGAGAGAAGAGTGCAGTCGCTGACGGTTATAGAAAATCTCAAGGTAGTCGAAAATATCGGCTTTGGCCTCAGCTCGACTCCGGTATCTACGATGATGAACGAGCTCCGTTTTAAGCGTACCAAAGAAGCTTTCCACCGGTGCATGGTCGTAACAGTTGCCTTTACGGCTCATGCTGGAGATAATCTTGTGTTTCCTCAAAACAATGCGGTAGTCTCCGCTGGCATATTGACTTCCGCGATCAGAATGATGCATCAGGGCCGGGCCCGGCCTTCGCCGTTGCACCGCCATGGTCAAGGCATCGATTGTCAACTGAGAGGTAATTCTGGCACTCATAGCCCAACCTACAACGAAGCGGGAGTACAAATCTATAATCACCGCCAAATACAGCCAACCCTCCTCGGTAGCGATGTAGGTGATATCTGCCATCCAGACTCGATCGGCACAGTCCACCCGAAACTGACGATCCAACAGGTTGGCAGCAACAGGATGCACATGGGTAGAATCAGTAGTCCTGGGCCTGAATCTGCGCCTGCGCTTGGCTCGAATACCTTCTACTCGCATCAAACGCGCCACCCGGTTGACACTGCACGAAATACCTTGGGCTCGAAGCGCTTCATAGACCCGAGGGCTTCCATAGTTGCGGCGACTGGCTCGAAAGACGGCCTTGATCTCGATGAGCAGCCTGCGGTTTTGGCGAAAACGCCGGGACTCAGACCGCCTCAGCCAGGCATAGTAACCACTCCGGGAAACAGACAACGCTTGGCACATCCTCCCGATGCTGAACTTATCAGCATGTTCCCGGATGAACCGAAACCTCATTTCGGTTCCTTTGAGAAGATGGCCACAGCTTTTTTTAAGATGTCACGCTCTTGGGTCACCCGTTCCAGTTCACGACGGAGCCTACGAACTTCCTCGTCGCGATCTTTCAGGTGGCCTTTTCCAGGAAATGCCTGCTCGAAATCCACCTCTAACTGCTTGATCCACCGACCAAGTAGAGTGGGCTGGATGCCGAGTTCTCGAGCAATCTGGGCAACGCTTTTTTCACTCTCGTGAGCAAGGCGAACAGCCTCAACTTTGAACTCACGGGTATAACTTCTTCGACTCCGAACCATGACACACCTCCTAACACATTATTACTGCTTTTTGGTGTGTCCACAAGTTCGGGGGAACTTCACTCTTTAGTTTGGGATTTCACAGCCGGATTTAGACTTTCTACCGTACGGTGTCCTTTTGTGCAAGTCGGTCTCAGATTCACCCCT
>CAMYLW010000414.1 GCA_947259475.1 Thermodesulfobacteriota bacterium | reverse complement strand
AACACACGACCCCGCGTGGTCGTTGCAGGACTGCGCGGGGGTTCAGGAAAAACCACCCTTGCCCTCGGACTAATCGCTGCCTGGCAGCAGAGGGTAGGGGAGGTGGTTCCCTTCAAGAAGGGTCCAGATTACATTGATGCGGGTTGGCTGGGCCTAGCCGCCGGCCAGCCTTGCTACAATTTGGATCCGTATATGATGAGCGGGGAGCAAATCCTCGACTCATTCTGGCAGCACTCGCAGAGAGCTCAGGTCGCCGTTATTGAGGGCAATCGAGGCCTTTTTGACGGTATGGACGCTGAAGGTTCCTGTAGTACCGCCGAACTGGCCAAATTGCTGCAGGCGCCGGTGCTCCTGGTGGTGGATGGTTCCATGGTCACCCGCACTGCCGCTGCCACTGTTCTGGGTTGCCAGCATTTCGATCCTGAGGTTCCCATTCGGGGTGTGGTATTGAACCGAGTGGCTGGTCCCCGGCATGAGAAGATGCTGCGCACCACCATTGAACGCTACTGCCAAGTACCGGTGGTGGGCGCCATCCCAAAGCTTAAGGAAGATGACTTCCCTGAGCGCCACATGGGCCTGGTGACAGTCGAGGAGCATCCGGAAGCACGGGAAGCCATTCTGGCCCGGATCCGGGTTGTGGAACAATACCTGGATCTGGAAAAAGTAATCGCCATTGCCAACCAGGCTCCTCCCATAGGCTGGCAACCTGCTTCTTCCATTAAAAGGATAAGCAAGGCCTATCGCCAGCCAGTTATCGGGGTTATCAAGGATTCTGCCTTTCAATTCTACTATCCCGAGAACTTGGAGGGGCTGGAAAAGCGGGGAGCAAGGCTGGTGACGGTAAACGCTTTGCGGGACAAAGCGCTACCGAGTCTGGACGCACTATACATAGGTGGCGGCTTTCCAGAAACACATGCGGAGCAACTGGCTGCCAACAGCCAGTTTAGAGGGTCGCTCAAAGCGGCAATCGAAGCTGGACTGCCGGTTTACGCTGAATGTGGAGGCCTTATGTACCTGGGACGGAGCCTGAATATTGAGGGCAAAAGCTATCCCATGGTAGAGGCCCTGCCAATGGACTTTCAGCTTGAGAAAAAGCCACAAGGACATGGTTATACTAAGCTGGAAGTAGTTGAAAATAATCCTTTTTATCCAGTGGGGATCACTTTAAAGGGACATGAGTTTCATTACTCCCGGGTAATCGACTCTGACCTGGATTCCAATTCGCTGGTATTCGCCATGCAGAGGGGAACCGGCATCCTGGACGGAAAGGATGGGGTGTGCTTTAAAAATGTGCTGGCCACTTATACGCATGTGCACGCCATCGGTACACCGGAATGGGCTGAGGCCTTGATACGAAAAGCTCTGGCTCATCAGCGCGAGTCAAAAAATAACTCTGAAAGAAAAAAAGGAAACATGGACAACCGGAAAACCAACACTGGGGTTGGTGACGGGGTCCGATAACAAAATCAGGAGGTGAATTTCATGGCAATAGTGGAGCACATGGGCAAAAGTTTCGAGATTGATGAAGACGGCTTCATCGATGCTTTTGAAAGTTGGAACCCCGAATGGGTTGATTACGTAAAAGCCTCTGAGGGAATTCAGGAACTCACCGAGGAGCATTGGAAGGTCATCCACGTGCTGCAGGACTACTACCAGAAGCACGGTATTGCCCCCATGGTGCGAATCCTGACCAAGGTGACCGGCTACAAGCTCAAGTACATCTACGAACTCTTTCCCTCTGGACCGGGTAAAGGGGCTTGCAAGATGGCTGGGCTACCCAAGCCCACCGGCTGCGTCTAATTAAGTATTCTTTCTGAAATGAACCCTTCATTGACAGAAAGAGGAGAGGAAAGGAGACAATTCTTCCTTTCCTTTAGAGGAATAGTGTTTGTTTAGGGGTCGGACAGCATGTCCGACCCTTTTTTTCTCTGCAACCGGGGTAGATCAAGACCTCCTTTTGACTGTTCTCCTGGTTCGGTCTTTTTTGTGCTATGTTTGTCTCATGATTGTTTCGTCTGATAATGTATATTATGTAAACTTATATATCTATGGCATTAAATTGATGTCATCCTCCAGTCCAACCTGCAAAACCCCCCTTCTCATCTTCACAACATAAAAGGATGACCCGTTCATGTCGCGCAAGGCGTTTCTTCCAGGAGTAATTTTTGCTGCTATAATAGAGACAACCGATTTCAGATTGAAGAATGCAGATTTTAGATTTAAGGGTTCTTATTCTTTCACCTCAGATTGTCACGGTTTATTTATATCTGTATATAATTGAAATAAAACTATAATAAGATTTATTTTAATACGCTACATTAATATATCTTTAATAAAATTAATTAATATATTTGCAGTATCTTTGGAGGCGAGCACAGATGGATAACTCAAAGTTTGAAGCCCTCATTGAGGCACGAGGCAAGGATTTCTTCGCCATCATAAGTGGAGAAGCACCTTCCATATTCGACAAAGGCTGGTGGACAGGGAAACTCATGGACTGGTGCATGCGTAACGAGAACTTCAAGGTTCAGCTTTTCCGCTTTGTTGATGTGCTTCCCTACTTGACAACGGCTAAATCTCTGAGCCGTCACATTGAAGAATACTTTGCCAACCAAGAGCAGGACATACCGGCTGCG
>CAMYLW010000413.1 GCA_947259475.1 Thermodesulfobacteriota bacterium | reverse complement strand
TCCTCTGATAAAAAAAAAAAAAAAATTAGAGAGCTAATTTTACTTTTTATATAGAATACACGTTATTTATTAGGGAAAACAATAGTGCTATTTCAGAGAGATATGTCTGAGGAAGTCTCAGGTCAAAGAAATGCAAAAGCTGCTACTCATCTGGAGTCGCAGCTATAAAGATCTGGTGCTAGCGCAAGGTCGATTAGAAGCGAGTCTTTTCAGGAGGCCTCCGCTCCGGGACATAGTCGTGGGGGATATTCTCCTCATTCCATTCTTGGGAGACATAGAGGTTACAATAACAACTGCCGTATTCCTCCACGTCAGGCTCGCGATAAACACACGGGCAAATGATGTCTTTGTCCCCTTCCCGCTCACCGCTTGCCAACCGGCAAGGACACACCATATAGCCATAGCGCTCCTTGTTCTCCAGGAGGCCTTCGAGAAGCTCAAAAGTTCTCTCTTTGTCTTTATTGAAATAGTAACCTTTGGGCTCCTGCGCCTTTCGCAACATCTCGTAGAGCTTTTCAATGTCCATCATTATAATCCCAGAGCTGCTTTGATTTCTTTTTCCTTGTAGCCGACAATTACAGTTTCACCAATGATAATGGTGGGGAACGAACAGTTTGGATTGAACTTTTTTATGTCTTCCAGGATGGCTGTACGCTCTTTACCCTTAAGCAGGTCCACGTCGGTGAATTCATAGTGAACTGTGCACTCGTCGAGTAATTTCTTGACAGATTTACAATGGCTGCAGGTGCTGAGTGAATACATGGTCACAGAATCTTCCGGCATAACGTATCCCCTTTTCTCATTTCGCTGGATTGGTTCAAATTATTTATTGTCGGGAATTGTGACACAGGTCACTTGCAAAGGCAATATACTTTTCGCTGATATCAATCAGGATACTCGAACAAAAATTCGCCACACTGAATCTTGTGCTCACTTAACCGTTACCCCCATCCCCAATGAGAGGCAAGACCTTATCAATCTGGAAAAAAACTAGAAATTTCGGCTCTTTTTCATCACCGGAATATTCTTTTCTCCTTATTGAGTAGAGCAGTTCGCTGTCTCGCTCTTCCCGAGTCTTGGTTAGAAAGAGTCTCTTTCCTGCAAAGCCTCCTCCTGATTCCATGAACAGGTAGGCTGCATGGGAATTGGACTGCAGATTGTGGTGGGTCAACCGATCGCGCATGATAAAGGCAATGGTTTCATCGTCATCCATGAAATGGGGAGTGGCATAAATAGCAGCATCCACTTTGCCGTCCGCGTCAGCAGTGGCCAATACACCACGGCCTTTAACAGATTCAAAATACTCTCTTAGTGTCATTTTTATACCTCCGTTATCTGGATACTGGATCCTTAGTTCTAGATGCTGGATGCATCCTTAATTCCTCAATTTCTTAATCCCTCAATCCCTTTTATTGCTTGCTTCGCCAACTCACTCACCAGATAGGTACGCTCGGTACCGTTTAGATAGATAGTGACTTCAGTATCATCACCCTCCAGAATCTCTAAACTGGGCTCGGCTTTTCCGGCGTCGAGCAATCCTATGGTCCAGGCCGCAAGTCCTCTTAGAGTGGCATCCTTGGATGACAGAAATGGGTGCAGATGAGGTACTGCATTTTGCAGCAATTCGGGACTCGTCTGGGCCAGTCTGCCCAGTCCCCACAGGACACCTTGCTGCAGAGGTTCGTGTTCCAAGAAATTACCGTCTTCACGGATGTATGATACGAGAATATTAACATATTCCCTGGCCAACCCTTCGTGCCGCGCCATGACCTCACCCATGGTCTCCGGCACACCCCAGCCAATGCCACCAGACTCATCGTTCAAGTTCCAGATCATCCGCCGCATCACCACCCGGGCCGATTCCATGTCGTCTTGAGCGAGATTTGCCACCACTTCCCCCAGGGCCGTGATGGCGCGCCATTTAATCTCAGGCTCGGTGCTGCACAAACAGGAGAACAGGGGGTTAATCACCCGCCGCGCAGGGAAGGAACGCAAGGTCTCCAATACCTCAGCAAAATCGTCTGCTTTCAGCAGATCAATGACTTGCCGTTTGAAGTCCCGGCCCTTCAACTCTCTGTCAAGCTTCTCCATCTTTATGACTCGCTAAAATTATTTAGATTGTCATCTTCCAACTCAATAAACATATCTGCTCATATAAACATGCTTTTCAAGAGATGCAACCATTTATGCGATAAGAGAGCAACTCTCCGCTGGAGTTCGAATACTGCATCCCTGCCTCGTATATCAACACGTGCAATCAGCTTCCTTCCTCCTCTGATAAAAATCCTATTGATCTAGTAGCCTTGCGTATTGACTGAACTTGGGATCATACATATCTTTTTTCAACTAAGCTCTTGTTCTAACCTCAGAATGATGCAGCTTGTCTATAGGGTGAGTAAATGAACCTCAAGATGATTCCACCAAGTTTCCTATTGGAGGGACTGGTATTTTTTTTCAAAGGGCGGTTTAGTTGAGGACGAAACATGGTTTGCCTACCATCTGACGACATTTTAGGGTCAACTGGAGTGTCAGTGCTACTCACCTTGACTACTCCCACTACCCTTGAGGATGTGGCCCAGCAAACAGGGCTGCCCCTCTTTCGCGTGCGTGAACAGAGGGCGCTGGATGGGCGCGGCCGT
>CAMYLW010000412.1 GCA_947259475.1 Thermodesulfobacteriota bacterium | reverse complement strand
GAGGACTACCTGATCTCCATGGTGATTCTTGTGGTGAGTGTATTTGCTTCAAGGTGGGTGTATTCCATTTTGCGTAAGACCGTTTGCGAATGGGTTTTTGGACTGCAAAATGCTTTGGATAAAGAAAGCCTCTACCGCCTTGCTAATCTCGGTACTTACCTGATAGCTGTTGCCGGATTTTTCTATGCCCAGAACCGGTTGAGCTTTAGTGTGGAAGTCTCGACCTGGCTTGACGTCACTCCGTTGGTCTTGGGTCAGATTATTTTCCTGCTGATCCTGGCAAATGTTCTCGGACCTGTTGGTGAGGTGGTTTCGATTAAAACCATGAAGGAGGTGGAGCGAAGAGACCAGAAATACCTACAGGCTCAAAAGCGGGCAATAGAAAGAATTAAGAGGCACATTAGAGGGCTGACAGGAGTCCTGTTACTTCTCATACCCGCGCTGACCATAGCAACCAGTGTCACCTTCGTTCCCATTGTCATCTGGGTTGCCCCCTCTATTTTTGTCCTGATCGCGCTTCTTCTCTGCTTTAGAATCATCCTGGTTATGAAACGGCAATTCAAAAGAAGTGAAACGGTAAGAATCAGCCATGAAACCCCGGCTGCGCCGGAAGCTTCGGTGATTGTAGAAGATTCTGACCTGGAACTAAAGGAAAGCATCGTCAGATTTTTTCTGGATATATACAAGCATCGATTACGAGCACTCAAGGGCGATCCAGCGGGAATTCGTTTAGTGGATGCGCACTCCTTTGCGCCGAATTACATTTATGAATTGCGGGTAATGAAGGGCGGTGACTGGCATACGAGACGTATGACCATCGGTCCAATAGGGGAAGAAACAGGCAGCAGGAGTAAATGTTTTTACGTAATTTACGATTATCATATCGTTATCAAGATTCCTCCGAACCCAATAGATGATCTTAACAAGTACACTGAGATACTCAAGAAAGAGAGAGGTATTGTAAAACAACTCTCGATGAAGGAATGTATAGTACCGGGAGCCTCAGTGGTCCTGAAACTGATACAGCGTTTTTCCAGAAGAGCAGATCTAGCATTGGAAAGCGGTGAAGATGATTACATGAAGTTGCTGAATATATTTTCAGAGCTGCAGAAGTATTTGCGAATAGGCGACACCTTCGCCTTTTTTATGGATTTATCAAAGTACTATTTTCTCGGCCATATTATTCAGAGTCTTCACGATATAGAAAAAAAGGTGCACGAAGAAATTCACAGACAGTCCGAACTCGTAGGAGATTTTCTTAAGTTTGAGGACAGGTACGGTCGCGAGGAAATTCCATTTTTTTTGGAGATAGAAAAACTATACACCAAGTATGAGTTGGGACTCAAAAAACTTCTGCAGCAGTTCAACATTGTCTCGTCTCCCTCACGTGATCAAATAAAGAAATGGTTCTTTGTCCACCTCGTTGGAGATCGGGTGACAGAAGTTGAAAAAGATTTCGATGCCCAATTCATTGTTGAATTAAATAGATTGGTAGATGGAATAATCAGTGAAAATCACCAAGCTATCAAGGCCTACCAAAAAAATGTAAAGGAATCAATCCATGCCTCAGCCTTCACCCAAAACAAGGCTTCCATGGAGGGCATTGTCACCAACCTTCTCGAGTTGCTGGCACACTTGAAAAAGAAGCGAGTGGCAATGAGAGACCTCAAACCGGACAATCTGCTGGTGGCAGGCGACAGGGATCGGTATCCTGGCTTTCTTGCCTATCCCGAGGAATACAAAATTGGCCTGATAGACGTTGAGACGGCAGTAGTTCTGGCAGACTCAGGAAGTGGAGCCATAGAGCAGCCGCCTCTGGGGGGTACGCCCCAGTATGCCACGCCTTCACATTTTTTCAGCAACGAAGTGCTCGCTCATAGTTATGAGAGTTTGTCTATGGTCTTGCATCTGCAGGACTGGCATGGAGTTATTGGCATCATCTACAAAACAATTACCGGGCTACCTCTATTTGAAAAGACAGCGAAGATACTGCCCACCATTATCAAGACAATGGGGGAATATAAAGGTAAAGAAAAAGAACATTTTCATAGTGTCAACGAAATGTTCTGGAACAGTGCAGTTACAGAGTTTCGAGAAAAATTAACCGCAAGAGAGGAGACACTAAAATCTTTATCTATCACAGTTCTAGACCAAGCCAGAAAAATGTTTAGAGTATTTGTCCTTGACGAAAAACGAACCATAGGTGATCAAATACAGCAGTGCGTCAATTCCCGGAATGTGCCAATGGGCGCGAAGGACCGCCAGGTTCTACTCACCTGTTCACACGATAAAACCAGTCAACTCAGAAAGAAATGGGAGAATACTGCTGAAGCGCAAGCCAGATCCGGTATAGATAAGTCGCAAATCTTATCCTTGTTGGGAGAGTTGGGAAGAGCTAAACTCCAGCTGGAACGACAAGAAAAGATGCTGAAGCTACTTGAAAATTCTGGGGTTGACATTTCAGCGTACGAATTGTTGGAGTTCATGTTTGAACTCGTGCTGAGGCGCATGTACGGGGAAGAATGGGAGTGGTTAGTGGCTGGGGATTGGAGCGATGCTGCCTATAATACTGGAGATCTCTCGTCTCAGAGCACCATTGTCGTAACAACCGAGATCTAGCCCGCATTTTCTTCTCCGCTCTATTCTAAGGACTATCGGCGTTGTGATATCCTATTTGTCTGCACAAATGGTCCACCGCACAGAACGGAGAACCGAAGGTCCAGGCGAAGTGTTCATTGAGGTCATTATGCGATGTCTACTAATACGCTGTGCACGTTGTCAGAAGGATGACACCGAAGCGGTGCTAGACGAAATCAATAAGGTTTGTGCTGAATTCGGCATTAAACATGGTATAGCCCAGCTCTCCTCCGTAGCGCAAGCTGTTATATCAGGAAGAAGAGAACACATATTGAAGCGGGAGGAGAAAGAGGTGGCCAAGCACGTAGCACTGCGACTGTTGACTATGATGACTGATGCCCATTACTGTGAATTTTGCAGAGAAAAAGTCGCAGAAAAGGAGAAAAGAGAAGCCCTGCGGCAAAAATTCAAGGTAATAATCGGCAAGAAAGACTGATTCTGAGTTTTGAAGGTGAGCTCGAATGAGTCTAAACTTCTTGCCTTTTTACTGTTCATTTTCAAGGAGTTATCTATCTTCCAACACGTGGCGGATTAACTCCTTTTTCCTTCTTTAGATGGAACTGCTACCAAACTGCTACCATGGTCTTCAGAGTCTCCGAAACCGAACTTACCTAACCGATTAGCAGCCTCTTGATTGACTGTATCCATTAAGTGACCGTAGACGTCCATAGTCATATTAATGCTGCTGTGCCCGAGTTGCGCTTGAATGTATTTGATATTTTCGCCCTGCTTTATGAGCATACTCGCGTAGGTGTGCCTCAGATCATGGAATCGCATCCTCGGGAGCCCTGCCCTCTCCAAAGTGGGCTGAAAACTATGACGCAACATCATTGTATGGTTTTGAGCTTTGCCCTCGGAGTTTGGAAACACGAGGTCGTTTTCAGCTTTGAAGTAACTTGCCAATTTCCATTCCTTCAATGCTGCGACCAAATGAGGAGCTAAATCAACCCTTCTTCTGGATGCCTTAGTTTTGGGCTTGTAAAAACGTCTATGGTTAAAGGTCCGCCGCACATTAATTTGGCGGTTCTTCCAATCGATGTCACCCCACTTGAGCCCTAGAAGCTCACCCTGTCTCATACCTGTGAGCACCGCCGCCATGAAGAGCACCCGACTCTTGAGGTCGCCAGCATTGGTGAGCAATCGCTGAATTTCTTCAGGGTGGAGTACAACTATTTCTTTTACCTCGTGCGAGCTGCTTATCTTGGGCTTCTCTACCTCTGCCGCTGGATTGAAATCAATGTATCGCATCTTGACGGCATAGGCGAGAATCGCGCCGAGGTTTACTAGGATCTTGTGAAGTGTAGGGGGAGTGGTCCCTTTCTTGAGCGAGTCATTCTTGAATTTCTCTATAGCCT
>CAMYLW010000411.1 GCA_947259475.1 Thermodesulfobacteriota bacterium | reverse complement strand
CTTCGCAAATTGCTGCTATTGTCTCTGGTTTGATGGCCTTCCCTTTTATTGTAGAGAACGAGAGGCGGCCTAAGCTGAGCTGGCGCTTGATCCTTGCCAGCAGGAAGTCCTCAAGCGAGCCTTGCCCTGGCAGTTCAAGATTACCATAGAAACCCAGGGCCCCAAAAAGGCATGCTTCTAGACGCTCTGTCTTGGCCGAAGGAGAATCTTCAAGGTTTTTCAGCATCTCGAGGAATTTGCCCAGGGCAGTTGTGCTCTTAACCCTGGCCAGGCATTGAATCGCCTCTTTCTGAACATCTATGTCTGGGTCATTGAGTAGATCGAGGTATAGGCTTTTGCCCTCAGCGCCTTTGATTCTGAAAAATACCCTCATTGCCCCCACTCTGATATGAGGGCTTTCATGACTGAGATAGCCCAGAAGGGTGTTGGCCAAGGGTTGCAGGCACTCATCAGACTCTATCTCCCCCAGCACCCGGAGGATGTCGATTATGGACCTTGTTTCGCTTCCTTTTTCGTTTAGCTTGTTGCAGACAAGGCCGATGGTTGCGGGATCGATTTGGGCAATTATCTCAACTGCATTTTTCCGGACTAAAAGATCACGGCTTCTCACCAAGATGGGGACAAGGTGAGGCACTGACCTGCCGCCAAGGGCGAGAAAAATCGGAGTTATGGTTTGGCATATCTCCATTTTGCCAATGAGAAATTTATTCTTCAATGCCGAGATGGTCTCACCCTTGCTGAATTCATCTAGAATGTGCCCGGCGCAGCTGGAGAGGTGTTCTTTCTCATGGAAGTGCCGATCCAGGCAATCTATGATCTCTAAGACTGCATCATATTGATCTCGGCGTATCAACTCAGGAATAAGTTCCAGCAAGGCTCGAGCCACCCGCAGATATTGTTTCTGGTCCTGAATTTTGTCGAACTGGCTCAGAAAGGCTTTGCTGTCCTGGATAAATTTTCTTGTCAGCTGCTCTATCCTGATCCGTTGTTGCATGGACTTGGGAAGCTGTTCGGCAGAGATAAGTTTGTGCGTGACATACTCTTGGAGGACGGACTCTCTTCCCTTGACTTCCCCTAGATTGAGGGCAGAGGCGAACTGTTTGGCAAGCTCTACAGATTTTCCTTGTGCGAGTTCTGTCTCCTCCTGACTGGAAGCCTCTTTGAGCAATGTTTGGGATACTTGAATGAGAAGGTCAGCGGCAAGAGCCTCGATTACTTCTTCGTCGATTTCAGCCTCTTTAAATTCCTCGGTTACAGCGAGATCACTGTTCATCAAAATATGGTAGATGGCTTCAGCATTTCGCAATGGTCTAATTAAGTCCTGGATGATCTGCTTTCTGACTTTCTTCAGCCCTTCCAGGTCGAGGTCCGTGAAGAAGGGGATTAAACTGAAGTCTTTCTTGAGACGAGTAAGGGCGATTTTAGATCGCCAAGGAATGTTTCGCGCGATAACGAGTTCTTCATTGTAGATGTAAGAGATATTGAAAATGTTTCTCTCTTGCAGAGTCTGGCTGAACTCTTCTTTAGAGCCAGCCTCTTTGGTGTCGACAAAAGTAGGCTCGCTCATAACGTCGACGAAACTGGTGAATTCCGTCTGAGTCATAGCGTTTTTGAGAGTCAAACTGATAAGGTCTTTTTGTTCGAGGAATTTGGCAAATCTGGGGACATACATCTCTGCCATCCCCGCTATCATCAGACCATTGAGGTCTTGGACCTCGGGGAGAACCCCCTCGATTAAAATGTTTTTCCCCCCAGGTTCCTCGCGCACCAGGAAGGTCAACTCGTCCCTTTGAGAAAAAAGACTTTGAAAATTTTCGTAGAGTCCCACCTTAGCTTTTTGTGATTCGGGATGGTCGGGAGTGTAATAACCGGTGCGCAGAAAGGCTTGAATCAGGGCGAGGAGAAATTCCGCCAGCTTGACCTTGATCTCTCCGTGAGGATCATCTGTTATCTGGCTGCGGAGAAGAATGTTTGTGTCTGACAGGGTCTTCTTCATTGAAACCCGCTACAAAAAAAGAGACACGTTATTGGAGCGCTCAATAATCTCGATATATCTTATGAAGACCAAATCATTCGAGTTCGCAAGAAACCAGCGTCAGAATTTAAAAATCGAGTGAGATCCGTTCCTGCGCTTCATGGTCACGGGGGATTTCCTGCTGTGTCCCGCTCCGTCTATTTTTATCCGCCATGTAATAGTGCAATAGATGTGCCAGATTAGATGGCTGGGAGGGAGTGCACTCGGAGCAGCCGATTCATGAATAATCAGGGCTAAGGGCTTTGACCGCAAACACATCCATTCTTATAGTATCTATGGAGATTTTGGAAAATATCATGTTTTTACCCAAAACATGCCGTACCAAAAATGGGTAAAAGTTACCCAAAAGTGGTACGGCAAGAAATGGGTAATTCATTTAACAACGAAAACCTGGTCCTTAGGGCCAGGTAAGCTTTGAATAGCTTAGCCGGTAAAGATTGCGAGCTGTCTTGGAGTACTGGGGTCTTGGAGTATTGGAGTGTTGGCAAAAATGAAAGTCCAAATTTAATTTGAATTCATTCTTATAGTATCTATGAAGATTTCAGAAAATATCAGGATTTTACCCAAAACATGCCGTACAAAAAATGGGTAAAATTTACCCAAAAGTGGTACGGCAAGAAATGGGTAATTTATCAGGAGAGATATCTATGGAGCGGTTATTTTTCGTTTTGGCGAGCATTTCAGGAGGTCTTGCAGTGATCCTGGGGGCATTCGGAGCACACACTCTTAAAGGCAAAATAGAGCCCGAGCTTCTCACCGCCTTTGACACAGGAGTTCGCTACCACATGTACCATGCTGTGGCGTTGCTGGCCGTGGCTCGAGCACGGTTGTCCAGGGTCAAGCTGCAAGCGGCTGCAGCCTGGCTGTTTCTAGCAGGGATGGCTCTGTTTTCAGGCAGCCTCTATGCACTCTCTCTCACCGGAGTGCGCTGGCTTGGTGGGATCACCCCTCTGGGAGGACTGGCATTTATCTTGGGTTGGCTTTGTTTGGCACTGGCCGGTTGGAAGAAATGACGGGGGCGGCACACGGGAGCATGTAGTCAGACTCCGGTCCTGGCTACACAAGGACCGTTCCAGTCGGTTTTGGAACTTCCCGGTGGACCCTATTCAAGTCCAGATAATTTAAGCATCAGGGCCAAAAACTTATCGGGTTTTCCAAAAGCACCTAATTTGGAATGAAAGACCTGAGAACTTCCGTCCTTGTCGATCTTGACACCAATGAAATATGGAGCCCTCGGCTTACCAAGTGCCGTATAGACAGACTTATCCTCATCCGGAAAGAGCGGGAAGGGGACTTTATATTTCTCCTTGAAGTACTGCACATCCGCGGGAGTATTCCCAATGCCAATGCCGATTATTTTCATTTTTCCTTTGAGATCTTCCCGCTGCTCGATGGCCTGGTAAAATTCGTTCACCCGGAACGCTTCCTTTCGGCAAGTCGGTCAGTACCTGCTGAAAATCTGAATGATAACAACCGGGGCATCAATCTCAGAGACAGTGAATTTGCCGCTGCCGGATAGTCCCAGATAGCCTTTAGCTTCCGAATCATCGGGTACGACGAGCTGGAATTGCGGTAGTGCAGTTCCCTTTGCAGGGGGCTTACTTGTGGCAACGACCGGATAATGAATCAAGGCAAATAACACCGAAATCAACAGAAAGAAAATACGTGGCTTCTTCACGCTCTTCGTCATATTCGTTTCCCTCCATTCACTCTGATCAAGATAAAAAAGTATAACATATGCTGTCTGCAATTCCATGAATTAGACAGAGATAAGGTGGATTTTGGTTCATCTAAGGGCACTTGCAACTGGCAGCGCTCGGAGAAGAGCTATGAACTCCTCATGAGTCACCACATTGTCCGGCTGCCGCCTCGCTTTTCTGGCCGCATCTTACGCCAGACATGCTTTTTGGTTCACGATGTTTACTTTAGTTGAAATCGCATAAGATTTTTATTGAAAATATATATACCTAATTTAATTATTATTTATCAATATTTTTTATTTAATAAAAAATTTTCTTGACATGATATTCTGTTGGCCGCTAATATACTTCACACTATGAACGATCAAGGGCCGGATGTATTGCTTGGCTATCAGACCGAGAGATTGCAGGATCTGATCGAAGAAATTCTCCAGTGCTGCAAAGAGCGGACCTCACATTTGTCGAAAAAATTCGATATTCCCGAAGCAGAATTGCGTTGCTTGATGCTGTTCGGGGAAGAAAGGTATCTTACCGCCAAAGGCATTTCTCAGAAACTGGATGTGGTTAAAAGCCGCGTGACCAAGATTATTAACGGTCTGATTCACAAAAACCTGGTTGAAAGCA
>CAMYLW010000410.1 GCA_947259475.1 Thermodesulfobacteriota bacterium | reverse complement strand
TAAGCGGACATTGAAGTCCAGAAGGCAAACAAACAATATCTTACCGCTTACAAAGCTACTCGCTTTGTTGCCTTGTTCCCAACAAAGTTTCTATGGCTTCAATTAGATGTTTTTGGTCGAAGCTGCTTTTGACCAAATACGCGTCTGCTCCAACCTCCAGCCCCCGCCGCTTGTCAGCTTCACTCTCCATGGAGGATACGATTACCACGGGAAGACTTTTCGTCCGTTCATTACCTCTAATTTCTCTGGTAAGAGTAAAACCGTCCATTTTCGGCATGAGAATATCGGTAACTACCAGATCAAACATATGCTGTCCCAGTTTGTTTAATGCATCCAGACCATTTTCCGCAGTGACCACCTGGTAGCCAGCCGCTTCCAGGATGCTCTTTTCCATCTGGCGCGTCACCACCTGATCTTCCACCACCAGAATCATGTAGCCGCCCGCCGCCCTGACGGTCTCTTCCGCTGGTTGTTCCCTTACCAATCTCATCTCAAGCTGCTTGCGCCAAAGCAGCTGCGGCACATCAAGGATGAGCGCCACCTCCCCCGAGCCAAGGATAGTGGCACCTGCCACGTAGTCTACTTTTTTCAGGTGGCTACCCAGATCTTTTGTAACAATCTCTCGCTCCCCTAAGATATCCTCAACGAGAAAGCCGACTTTCCGCTCTCCAGCCTGGAGGACCACAACCAAAGCCTTCCCTTCTAATAATGGACCGCCATTCCGTTCGCTCCATCCCAAGGTGGCAGCAAGACTTCGCACTGGTAGGATTTCTTCCTGGTGCACTATCGCTTGACGCCCCTGGATGGATTTGATCTCCAGAGCCGGGACTTGAAAAGTTTTAGCCACCGAAAAAGTGGGAATGGCTAGGATTTCACCAGCACACTGGACCTTGAGCGCGTGCACAGTGGCCAGGGAGAGCGGCAGGGATATAATGAACCTGGTCCTTTTGCCCAATTCGGAAGTGACCTCCACCTGCCCCTTCAGTCTTTCCACATTGGCGCGCACCACATCCAGCCCCACCCCACGTCCCGAAACATCAGTGACCATTCCACTTGTGCTGAATCCGGGCAAAAAAATGAGGTCCAGAAGCTGGGGCTGGGTCCACTCTGCTACAGAGTGTTCCTCCACAAGTCCCTTGTCTATAGCCGCTTCCTTCAGCCGCAAAGGATCGATGCCCTGGCCGTCATCCTCAAGGATTATCAGCACTTTACCACCTTCCTGCCTTGCCTCCAGTTTGATGGTTCCCGTCTCCGTTTTGCCAGATTTGCGTCGAGCTTTGGGCGTCTCAATGCCATGGTCCAGAGCGTTCCGCAGCAAGTGGACAAGAGGGTCGCCGATCTGCTCTAGAATGCGCTTGTCAATAGTTGTTCGTTCTCCTTCCACTTTGAAATTAACTTTTTTGCTGAATTGTCGGCTGAGATCGCGTACTGCCCTGGGCAAGGTATTCAATACGAGTGCCAACGGCAGCATGCGAATTTCCATGCTGCGATGCTGAAGGCTCTCAATGTGACGTCCTGTATTTTCCGCAGCCTCCTGCAACCGACGGCTCGTCTCTTCCATAGTATTGCCAAGCTCCAAGAGCTGGGTAACCAGGCCGGCTTTACTATTTATCTCAGGATCATCCAGATGGAGGGGGACGGTTTCATGGAGTTGCAACCGCTGCCACCGATCGCGAATGCGCACCAGAGCATCGATTTCATTGGCTAGATGGATTTGGGCAATAGCCGCCTCGCCTGAAAGGTTTACTAGATCGTCCAATTTTGTTGTTGGTACCCGTACGGTATCCACGGCCGGAACTCTGGTCTCGCTAACTAGGGCCGATTCAATGACGGCTCGAACCGGTTCCGCCACCATGGTATCATCTTCGAGTTTGAGTTCCGGTATTAAGCTGGCCAGCCGTGCTATGGTGCTTTCCGCGTCCACCTTAATCCGCTTGCTCGCCCCCAGGGTATCCAACATCACGCTGAGGGCGTCATTGGTCTCAAAGAGAGCATCGCAGGCTTCCGGGGTTACCGGGAGCTGGTTCTTCTGTAGAGCGCGAAGGACGTCTTCCATAGAATGAGCCAGCTTTCCCATGCGCTCGAATCCCATGGTCATCGCCGACCCTTTCAGACTGTGGGCATTACGATAGACTTCCTGCAAAGATTCTTTATTGGCGGGTTCTTTTTCTAGGGTGGACAGCCCTCGATTGATTGCTTCCACATTGTCGAGAGCAGCTGCGATAAAGTCCGGCAGGAGCGGCTCCATATCCTTGGCAGCGGTTTCATGCTCCATGGCGGCGAACAGCAAGGGTTCGACTTCCTCTACCAGTTCGGCCACCTTGTCGGATGGTAGATCTCTCGTTCGGAGGTATTGCACAAACAGATCCATGCCGTCGAAGAGGAGGTTGGCAAGAGTTTCGCCAAAAGGTAAACGGTACTCGTTTACTGCTACCAGAACATCTTCAAGAATGTGGGCCAGTTGCCCAAGCTTTGGCGCCCTCATCCGGTTGGCAAAGCCTTTGATATTGTGCAGTTGTCTGCTGGCCTTCTCTATGGAGTCTCGATCCTCTGGTTCATTTTCCAACCGCAGCAAAGCGTCGTTGAAATGCTCGAGGGCTTCCCGATAATCATCTTTTAGTGTGGAAAACAGATCGGTATCTTCAGTCATGAGCTTGGCTCAAGGAATGGGTCA
>CAMYLW010000409.1 GCA_947259475.1 Thermodesulfobacteriota bacterium | reverse complement strand
CAAAACTTGGGGGTTAGCCTGGAGCGATCCAGCGGTGGAGTGAGTCAGTAATGCAGCAAGGGAGTGATTGATATAACCCGCATATTTCATGAATTGCCGAATTGGGGAAAAGTTTCCCGTATGGTTGCTTTGAGGATGCCTGCATCAGCAAACCGTTCTTTCGGGTCTTTCTTGAGGCACTTCAAGATAATCCGCTCGAGTTCCACTGGGATATCAGGCTCGACCTCTCGAGGTGGCCTTGGTTCCATGGTAAGGATTAAATCCATCAGTATTTTTTCATTGTCGTGGTAAAAAGGCAGGTATCCTGTGTAGATTGCATACATGACTATCCCCAGTGCCCAGACGTCACTGGCAATCTGGCTCTCACCCGAAATCTGTTCAGGAGCCATGAACGGCCTGGACCCCACCATGGTGCTGCTAATGTCTTTCTCTTTCAATTCCTTGGCCACCCCGTAGTCGAGCAGTTTGACAACGGAGTCTCGCCGAACCACAATATTTTCTGGTTTGATATCTCGATGCACAATCCGGTGTTTGTGTGCATGGGTTACAATGTCCACTAATTGAAGCAGAATTTTTTCCTTTCTATTTTTTTCGAGCGGACCTTCCAGAAGTTCCCGGAGGGTGGGCCCCTCAACAAACTCCTGTATTAAAACCACCCGGCCTCGTTCCTCCACAACATCGATGATCTTAGTACTGTTGGGATGGCCTTCCAACCTTCGACAGATAGCTGCTTCCTTACGGAACCGGTTGTTGAGCTTCTTGCTGGTGGGAATTTTGGCCACGTAATAAGGGGCACGGCCCTCCCTTTCAATATCACGCACTTTCCAGACTTCTCCAAAACTACCTAACCCTAAGCGCTCAACCTTTTCGTAACGCTCGGCGATCAACTCGGTCATCTTCATCAAAGAGAAAAAATCAGCGCCGTAGGGCAGAATTTTTGGAACCAAATGCTTAAGTAATCTGCCCAGAAATCGGCGCTCCTCCGGCTGTTCCTCCAAAGGTGCAGCTTCAGGGTGTTCGCTTACTTCTACATTGTAGCCCTCATATCCTGCTATGTCGCCTTTTTCATCGCGTACCACCCGGCCGCTGAGCAACATGCTGATTTTCTCACCATCTTTACGCTTGAAGTTGACTTTCAAATTTTCCACATACCCTTGGCTCTCAATAATCTCCCGAAAATGCTGGCGATCCTGGGGATCAAAGTAAAGATCATTTTCAATGTCGATCTCCAGGAGTTCATTTCTGTCGCCATAACCCAAGAGCCTGATGAGATTCTGATTCACGTCCAGAAATCGTCCTTCTCGACTGCTCAGAAACAGTCCATGCTGTTCACCATCAAAGAATCCTTTATATCTAGAAATGACATCCCGCCTTTGTCGGTCCTGATGGCGAATTCGGGCTAAGACGCCTACCCTGCGCAGCAACAAGTCCTGACTGGCAGCCTTCAACAGGTAGTCTGCCGCTCCCATCTGCAACCCCTGGGCTGCGTACTCCTCATCGAATTTCTCCAGAAGAATGAGAACAAGCAGATCTTTTGTTGTACCCCGTTTTTTCAGATCCCGGAGAATTTGTAACCCATTGAGACCTGGGCTCTGGATCGCCAAGAGCACTACTTCGGGAAAAAGGTCTTGGGCTAGTCTTAAGCCATCGTGGCTGTTGAAAGCCACAGCCACCTGATAGCCTCCATCTTCCAGAGCCTCTTTCAAATTCTGGGCGTCTTGCTCTTGGGAGTCGATGATTAAGGCCCGGCGCTTTGCCATACGGTTCGTTCCACCTAGTCAAAAATACAGCCTTGGACTTGCCCTGTGATGTATGTCTGCGATTGACACTAAAGCTATTTTAGCATAAATTCCCAAGAAATAGCGAAGAAACAGGGTTCTGTCCGGCTCATACACCCATTCTGCTGTCCGCTTGCGGTCCACCATTTTTTCATCTACTCGTAGCTCCAACAGACAGGAAGAGGGGAGAAAAATTGAAAGTAATACTGGATTCCAAGAGAAAAGGCGACAAGCTGATAGTCAACCACACTCAGTTGCACGAATACCTTGAACAGGAGCTCCACGATATGACCAATTTTTTGAGCAATGTCATCACCGCGCTTATCATTTTGAGCGTCATGGTGATTATCCAGACCTTCAAGGCCTCTGACGTGTACCTGTACGCGCTCATCCTGCTACCCTTGATAGCCCGTGGTTTCCTCTACAACCGAATATCAGCCAACCTACACAAAAAATTCGCGGAACTCTTCGAACTCTGAGAAAGGACTGAGAGAAATATGGAAACCGGAGTATCTTCCCTGTACTTTATGAGCTTAACCTCTGAAGAGATTATATTTGCTTGTCTGGCAATTATCTTAATCGTAACCATCGGTTGCGGCTTTACCCGCTTCTTCGCCTTGAGCTTCATCCGCCCCCCGAGGAAGGTGTTGATTTTGATTACAACGCCTTCAACCCCATTACCAATTTCGACATCGTTGGCATCATTGTCTTCTTCGCAGGCGGATTCGGCTGGGGCAGGCAGGTGAACGATCAAGAGATCAGATTCAAAAAACAGAAATTGGGGTGGTTCATATTCAGTCTTATTGCCCCCTTCGCCAGTCTTGTCGTTGCTCTAACAGTAGCCTTTGTCCAGCAGACGTTCTGGACAGACCGTGTCGTTGAAATTTTGGTGGAGGTGAGCGTAACTGTGAGCGCCTACCACCTTCTGCCCATCCCTCCCCTGGCCAGTTCAAGATTAATATACCTGCTGGTGCCCCTTTCCCACGAGCGTGTCTGGAGGCTATACTCCAAGGCTGGGCCGTTCATAATTTTGGCAATGGTGCTTTTCGACCGCTTTTCTGGAATACCATTTCTGAGGGAGACCATGGCACCCGTAGTTGACGCCATTGGTAGGTTCGCGGCGTATCATTGAGAGAGGCGCAAGGCACAAGGCGCAGGGCTCAAGGAAGGAATTGGGAGATAGGAGTCAGGAGACAGGAGTAAACAGGTTATGATGTTATCAGTTAATTGTTAAACGT
>CAMYLW010000408.1 GCA_947259475.1 Thermodesulfobacteriota bacterium | reverse complement strand
TCTAAAATCTTCAATCCTTATAGTGGATCCACCAGATACCATTGGTCCGGGTAGCGGCGGATGTATCGTTCAAACACCTTCGCCACCTGTAGCAGGTTGTGTTGCAGTGCCTCTCTCCGGTCAGGGCCATAGTGGAGTTCTAACGGGGACTCGATGATGCCGCGGTAACGTCCAGGCGCCTCCATGACTGAGAAGGCGGGAATAATCGGCGCTCGGGCAGCCATGGCCAGGAGCACCGGTCCCACTGGCAGCCGCACCGGACGGCCGAAAAAAGTCGTGACCTCCGATCTCTCTGAAAACGGTTTGTCGCCCAAAACTGCCACCAGTTCATTCCGGTTCAGGGCCTTGACCAATTCAATGGCACCGAAGGTCGACTCCTCAACTTCAATGATCCGGATGCCGTGGCGCGATCGCATCACATTGACAAGTGTGTTGGTGAATAAGGTGTTGTGTTTGATGGCAACCACATTCACCGGATAGCCCATGGCCCTCAACCCCAAGCCGCCAATTTCCCAGTGACCAATATGAGCGGTCAGGAGCACTGCACCCCTGCCTTTGGCCAAGGCTTCATCTAGATGGTGGCGTCCTTCGTAAATCTGAGCAAATGTCCGGCTTTCCTCCAGGTTCATACTAAGGAGGCGGAAGAAATCGGCTATGTATATGCCGTAGTTTTGGAAAAATCTCCAAAGAAGGAGTCGGCGACCTGCAGGCGGCTGATATCCATTGAAGATGACATCCAGATTTTGTGAAACGTGGCGCCGGTCTCGTGGTGAAAATAAAAAAGCCAGGGCCGCAACCAGGCGCGCCAGCCCATAGGTGACCGGTGTTGGCAGCGACTGAACCGTCTTCAGTGCCTGCCGATACCAGAAGGGTTTGTCTAGAAAATGTTCGCGCATAACCAATCAAAGCTTAAGAACACTCTCGAGTTCTGGAGTGTCCAAGTATTGGGTATGAAAATCAGAAAATTCACCGTGCCGCTATGATTCGATTGTTGGCATGTGGTTTACAATTTTTTCAGGTGGAGCTCGGTTGCACTCTGGATAACTCGTTAATTTCCGTAGACCTTAACCACTCCCTTTGATAGTGTAAATGGCAGCAGCTGTCAACACTCCTCCGTCCCCTGCCAGTATCGACCGGGCGATGGTGGGGAGAGGTTTTTTTTCGTTAGCGATTTAGATTATAATACCCCGGCTCAATATTCTAGCCCGGATATTTCACGAATCCGCCAAGCCCGGCAATTCATGCAACATCCGGGCTAGAACAGGTAACTCTTAGCTGGATTGTGCCAATGTCATTAAAAATATTGTTGATATCTCCCATTGGTCTGAAGAAGATTCTAGGGGCTGAGTTTTTCTTTAAGCTCCCCTTCTTGGGATTACCTACCATTGCCGCGTACACTCCGCCGGACTGCGAAGTCAAGATGGTGGATGAGCGCATTAGTTCGGTGGATTTTGACGAAGATGTAGATATTGTCGGGATCACCGTGATGACTCCGCTTGCCACCCGGGCATATGAGATCGCCGATGAGTTTAAGCGCAGGGGAAAGACGGTTGTGATGGGAGGCATGCACGTGTCAGCCCTCCCGGATGAAGCCCTGCAGCACTGCGATGCGGTTGCGATTGGAGAGGGGGAACAAGCATGGCCACAGATGGTGGAAGACTTCAAAAGAGGGGAACTGAAGCAAATATACAAGGCCGACACGTTGTTTGACTTATCGGCAGCGCAACCGCCCCGATGGGATATCATTGACAAGGGGTTATATAGTCCGGTGGACTTTATCGAGACCACTCGGGGGTGCCCAATCAACTGCAATTTCTGCGCTGTTACCCAGTTCTACGGGGCCAAATATCGGACCAAACCCGTCAATCTTGTTGAGCAAATGGTGGCGCAAGTGAAGCCGGTGGATAAAGTTCTGGCCCTCAAAAATCTCATATTCTTCGTTGATGACAATATCATCGCCAACCGCAAGCATTGCCTGGAACTACTTAACATGTTGAAAACCTATAACATCCAGTGGCTTGGCCAGGCATCCATATCGGTGGCGAAGGATGAGGAAATGTTGAAGCTGATGTCCGAAACGAGATGTCTCGGCCTCCTTATAGGCATGGAGAGTCTCTCTGAAGACACCTTGGCGGAGTGCGGCAAGCGCATCAATAAACCGGCAGAATACGAGCGGGCCGTGGCCACGTTGCACCGTTATGGCATAGGCGTCAAGGCCACCTTCATGATCGGCTTCGACAACGATGATCCGTCAGTATTTCCCAAGATGGCACGATTCATTCGCAAGTCCAGCTTTGACAGCGTCTATTTCAGCATTCTTACCCCTTATCCCGGCACCCGGTTTTATCAAAAGCTTGAAGAAGAGGGCAGATTACTCCACAATGATTGGGAGAAGTACGACACCGCTCACGTTGTCTTCCGTCCCGAGAAAATGACCGTGGAGCAGCTGGAGCAGGGATTTATTTGGCTTTACAAGAAAACGCTTTCGCTCGGTTCCATAGTTTTGCGACTTGCCCGAGCCAGAACAAATCCTCAGTTTTTTCTTCCCGACAATCTGGCCTTTCGATCCTGTCTTTTGAAAATGCTACGAGAAAGATAATAATGATTTTAGATTGCAGATTTTGGACTGATAATTGCAAATTGCGTACTCCATCTAAAACCTGCAATAGACATTA
>CAMYLW010000407.1 GCA_947259475.1 Thermodesulfobacteriota bacterium | reverse complement strand
AAGCTGCGGTAATGGCGCCCACCGAGATTCTCGCCCACCAGCACTATGATAATTTGAAGCCCTATGCGGAACCCCTCGGGGTACCTCTCGTCTTACTAACCTCCAAACTGAAGTCCAGGGAGAAACAGATAAGTACTGAAGCTATTGCCAAAGGTGAGACTCGTCTGGTCATTGGTACCCATGCCTTGATCCAGAAACATGTCACCTTCCAGCGACTCGGACTGGTGATCATAGATGAACAACACCGCTTCGGAGTCCTACAACGAATGGCCTTGCGCCAGAAAGGTGGAAGTCCCCACGTCCTGGTAATGACAGCAACCCCCATACCTCGGACCCTGGCCATGACCGTCTACGGAGATTTGGATGTTTCTGTTATTGACGAATTACCGCCTGGCAGGACTCCGGTGCAAACACGTATAATTCATGCAAAGCAGCGGTACAAAGCGTACGAACTTCTGCGGCAGGAATTCAATCAGGGTCACCAAGCCTATATCATCTATCCGTTGGTGGAAGAGTCGGAAAAGTCGGATCTAAGAGATGTCACCTCCATGACTGAGCACTTGGGTAAAGAGGTCTTCCCTGATATTCCTTTGGCCATGCTACACGGTCGCATGGCTGCCGAAGAAAAACAAGAAATCATGGCAGCTTTTGCCAGCAAACAATTACAACTTCTGGTGGCCACTACTGTTATCGAAGTGGGCATTGATATGCCTGACGCCACGGTAATGGTAGTGGAGCATCCGGAGCGATTTGGCCTGTCCCAGCTTCACCAGTTACGAGGCCGGGTGGGCCGCAGTACCCATGCCTCTTACTGCCTCCTGATATACGAAGGGGGTGGTCTTGAAACCAGACAGCGACTGGCCATTATGGAGCAAAGTAACGATGGCTTCCGCATAGCTGAAGAGGATCTCCGTTTACGGGGACCGGGAGACCTCATAGGTTTGCAGCAAGCAGGCTTCATGGACTTGAAGCTCGCCAACTTGGTAAGGGACGCTGAAACCCTGGCGGCTGCCAGGCAGGCCGCTCTGACCTTGATAGAGAAAGATCCAGAGCTAACCAAGCCATCACATGCAGTTATTCGAGCTAAACTTCAACGCCAGGGCCACCAGGTCGCAGACTTGTTGCAAACGTCTTAACTGCCTGAGCCGGTCGAAGGATGCGCTTTGCCTCAGCGTTGACATTGCTCCGACCGTACCCATGGGTTACATTTGGAGAACACCTAACTTCTTTGCTTGACATAAACTGAACCTTATCCCTCAAAGAAGCTTTACATAATGAAGCAGAATTCGAAGCACTCTATTCAACTTGATGCAGCTAAATTGCGTGACCTGTTTCACTCCGGCAAGCGCAAAGAATTTACAGCTGGAATGCGTCTGGCACTGCGGCAGATTTTGGCAAAACTGCACGTGGAAGGCCACTATGATCGGGTCATAACCCTGACAAAGCAGGATCCTTGCTATCGAGAATTGAACAACACTTGGGAGGAACTGAAGCCAGCGGTTCGGAGTCAGAAATGGCAAGAACTCATGGAACGACTGCTCCAGATCGCCTATGGTACTCGACCATACTGCTTACGTTGCGGGGACTGTTGTCAGCTGGGAAGCCCCTCCCTGCACCCGGAAGATGCAGAACTTCTGAGTCTGGGCGTACTATCAGCCCGGCAGATCTACACCCTCAGGCGCGGTGAACCTGTCAAATTTAACATTGACGGGCGTCTCGGCGTCCTTCCTAGTGAACTGATCAAGATCAAGCAACACCAGGAGAAGCAGCACTGTATCTTTTATGGAAAAAACCAGAGAGGCTGTACCATTTATGATAACCGTCCCCTTCAATGTCGCGTTCAGGCATGTTGGGCCCCTGAAGGTTTGGAGAAACTCTGGCAACAAGCAAAACTCACCAGGCATCGCCTCATCAAGGAGGACCAGGATTTGCTGGAAATGTTGGAAATCCATGACGAGCGCTGCGATCCCAGAAAATTGGATGCAGCCTTTACCCGGTTACACGATACCGGAGATTTGGCAGTTTTAGATGAGGTGCTGGACCTACTCCGCCAGGATACTGCCATCCGTGCTTTTGTCAGACAAAAACTCAATCGTGAGGACGAAGAACTGGACTTTCTGCTGGGTCGACCACTGGTAGAGATCGTTCGTGCCTATGGGATGAGGGTCGAAAAGGACGAAAATGGTGTATATCACCTGGTTTCAGACCAATAAAGAATTCGGACCCAAAGGACCCGGCTTTGGCCTTCCCCTGAGCGGGCTTCCATACTCTTTCCCCCTTGCGGCAGTCTGCTGGAGTGGTGGAGTAATGGAGTAATCAGAGGACCCATTCAATTTAAATTCGGGCTTTCGTTTTTGCCAACACTCCAATGCTCCAATACTCCAGTACTCCAAATTAGCTCGCCACCTGTACGGCAAAGCCATTGAACTCTGACCCCCGCAAGGCGGGATCTGGGACTGGCCCTAAGGACCAGGTTTTCGATGTTGAATAAATCTTCGTAAGAATCTACTATCTCGGTTCGTAATGATTACCTAGCCCGGATATTTCATGAATTGCTGTCGCGAGACCACGAAGATGGGCGTGCCACCTGGCAACTCGTCCCGCGGTACCGCGGGATTGGTTCCGAGGCGTACCTGAACGGTACGTCGCAGGGTCCGACACCCGAGGACGCCAGGAA
>CAMYLW010000406.1 GCA_947259475.1 Thermodesulfobacteriota bacterium | reverse complement strand
AGGTGGATGTCCGGCAGGGACGCTGAAGCACTGAGGCTCGGGCCACCTTGCGTGGACATGGCCATATTGACGTTGCCATCTCTGACGATGAAGTTTTTGATCACGAGTTTTTTCCCTGCGCCATCTTTTGACGACTTTTCTTTCGAAGTCGAAGACTCTGAGGTGCGGGCGCTTTTTTTGACATTGTTTAAGATGGTCTTAAAATTGTCCGTTCTTCGCACCTTCTCATAGTTGATCTCCGGAGCGACCACCTCGATCCTGTCGATGATAATCGGGTTGCCGGTTATGGACTTTTCATCCACATCTACATAGATAGCCTTTACACTCATGGCCTGAGGTGAGTTGAATCCTTTGGGGTTGCCGAGATAAAAATCCTTGAGTTTGGCCTCACCCGCAAATAGGGAGATACCAACATCTTTTACTCGCACCTCTGTCTTGGTTATTTTCGGGCCGTAGGTGTTGACCGCAGTCTTAATGATCGGGCCCAACTTCGATAGTCCTATGACCAAGGCAGCGACAACGATCAAAATCAAGGCACCGCCTATATACATCCATTTTTTCATGGTTTTGTCTCCTTCTTAGCGAACGGTAAGATTCACACTTGTTTTGCTTAACTATAATTACTAATTTTGATGAGACAACTTTTCGCGCATTGCTTCCAAGGATTTCCGGTAACCCCCTCTCCTAACGAAGCCATATGATTTCTAAAAGTAGGGCGGGGTTAAGCCCCGCCCGAGAAAGCCTCCTTTGGATTTTCCGCAGCAGGAGGTCAGGACACTCTGATCAGAGCGCTCTGATTTGTGCAGTATTAGGGGGTCATTCCAAGGTATTACTCTTCCACAAAGATAATTGACTGTGGCATCCTGAGCCCAAGCTCTAAGGATGGTTTTTTAGCGGCATCCAGGGGATAGAAGAATGAAAGGTCTATTCACGGCATTATTAACAATTCTCCTAATAACATCAGGTAGCAACAGTTTCTCTGAACAGAAAGAGTCGAGCATATCCGAAAAGTTGCCCTCAGTAACCGAGTCGACTCTTTCTAGTAAACCAGAAAATGGCACTACTCAAAAAGATACCTTTGTGATCGATTTTTCGGATTATGAAGAAGGTTCTATTGAAGAATGGCTGGAAAAGAAAGGTTTCGAGTTAAAAGAAGCAGCTAAGGATCGTAAGAAACTCGATCTAGATGTTGATGAGGGTGCTCTGTTTCTCGAAGCGAAAAAGCCCTTAATGGCTTTGATAGTAAAAGAATCTGTGGATCTCGGCAAATATTCTAAAGTGAAGATTGAGTGGGGAGTTGTTAAATATCCGAAAGGTGCATCGTATGAAGGGAAGGTTAATAATGAGGCTTTACTCGTTCTGGTGTTTTTTGGTGATGAGGAAATTTCTAGTGGCCACCTTACGATACCGGACAGTCCTTATTTTATCGGTCTATTTCTCGGCAGACATGACATCGGTCTATTTCTCGGCAGACATGACAAGCTAAACAAAGCTTACAAGGGAAACTATTATCACGAAGGGGGACGTTTCGTTTGTCTCGGTAATCCGAAACCAGGTGAAACAATAATTTCAGAATTTGACTTGGCTGATGCGTTTAAAAGGTACTTTCAAAAAGACGAAGTTCCCAGCATATCTAGTGTCGCTCTCGAGATAGATACAACTTCGTCCGCTGATGACGGCAGGGCAGTGGCCTTCATCCATAGCATTGAATTTCTAAAATAATATGGATGTTAAACGTTTCCAATCCTACCGATTCTTTTTCTTTTTTTAATCATTGGTTGACTATCCAGATATTGGTGATTATCTACAATAAATTCTTGATTTCCACAAAAAGAGGAGGGGGGATTATGAAGGTTAGGACGAGCAGATTTGCTATCTTTAGTTTGGTTTTAGCAATGACGATTGCATTTGGTGTGGTTGTAGCTGAAGCCAAGAAAATTCCCAGGGTGGACAATTTCGTCATTTTGATTGATCAATCCGGCTCCATGTTCATGGAGCACAAGGAAAGGAAAGAAGTCAAAGCCGTACTGGTCAAAAAGATGCTTCTGTCGATGAACGACCTGATTCCTGAACTGGGTTACACCGCTGCAATCCAAGGTTTCTATCCCAACGAAACTCTCATTGGCCCGGAGACATACTCAAGATATTTCTTCGCGCGGGAAATTAAAAACCTGCCCGATAAGGGGAAGATTTTCGGAAACTTGACCCCGCTTGGAACGGAGATCAAGGCCTTGGACAAGGTAATGGGCCGATTTTCCGGCAAGACCTCAGTGATTATCGTTTCCGACGGCGAAGTAAACAAGGGTAAGGATCCTTACAAAGCAGCAAAATCGCTCCATAACGAATACACAAACATCTGTTTTGATGTCATTTCCTTGGCCGACAGTGAGGAAGGTGAAAAAACCCTGAGAAAGATCAACGAACTTGGCAACTGCACCTATGCTGATGGTGAAGAGATGATCTCAGATGCAGTTGCAGTTGAGAATTTCGTCAGCGAGGTGTTGTACATGGAAGTCGCGGATGTTGCTACTGAGGAAATGAGGATCCGCGAAATAGCCCCCAATCTTATTAGCGTGGGAGCGGGTTACTTTAATTTCGACAGTGCCGAGGTTGACGAGGCTGCCTGGTCGAGCGTCTACAACGCTGTAGCTCCAAAGCTCGGTGCAAAGCCTGGTGCAACTCTCGTCATCGAAGGACACACGGACTCCACAGGTTCGGCGGCATACAACCAGCAGCTATCCGAACGTCGTGCGAAAGCGGTTCGTGACTACTTTGTGAGCCAAGGTATTTCTGGTAGTGAAATAGAAACTCTTGGCTATGGAGAGGAGATGCCCAGAGTTAGTAATACTACCCCAGAGGGCAGGGCGATAAACCGGAGAGTGGATATCCGGATAGCTGATTGATCACATATTTCCCAATCACAAGTCCCGGATCATTCGTGAAACCGCCAAGAGATTTTCATGAATGATCCGGGATACCCTTTTCCAAGGCGACTGTACCAACCTTCAATATTGCCTGTCTCGCCAATTTATTGTCTTCACAAAAAAATCTTTGCGCAAACGTTGTTACCTGGGTTAAGTATATATAGAATAATAATGTCGCCCCCATCCCTATCTTATTGCCCAAGAAGAATTCAGTTTGCAGTCATAAAGAAGAGGAGAAATGATATGAGGCTCCTAGTTGTTGTGGCCGTATGTATTTTCATCGCCGCTTTCTCTCTGTCGGTGTGTCCAGTTCAGGCCGATGAGGTGTACCTCAAAAACGGCGATCTGATAACCGGTGAGGTCGGCACCTCCGAAGATGGAAAGCTTATCGTAGAAACCTCCTACGCCAAAAAGATCAAAGTGAAGTGGGACGAGGTGGTCTGTGTTACCTCTGATAAGGAAGTAACCCTTTTACTGAAAAACAAAGAGAAACTGGTTGGCCGAGTTATGTGTGCCGATCTTGGCTCCATCAAACTGGTGGATAATGCAACAGGGGAAGCGACAGAGTTCTCCCTTGCTGACCTTGTGGCAATCAACCCGCCACCACCTCCACCGCCAGTAACCTACAGGGCGCTCGTTGACGTAGGAGGGTCTATCAACAAGGGTAACACCCGCAACAAGAATTTCAATTCATCCGGTAAGTTTCAAGCCCGGTCCGAGTGGCACAGGCTATTCTTGGGGGGCAAATTTAATTATGGTGAGAGCGAAGGTGACGAAAACGAACGAAATTGGCTGACCGGTGCAAAGTATGACTACTTCCTAACCAAGAAAATCTACACTTACCTGAGGCCTTTAGCTGAATATGATAAGTTCCAGGATCTTGACCTGCGTTACATCATAGCTGCAGGTCCCGGCTATCAGTTCGTTGACACTGAGAGGACTGCACTGTTCGGCGAGTTGGGTATTGCGTATATCAACGAGGATTACGGCGATGAAAAGGACAATAGCTACGCCTCCGGTAGGTGGTCGGTGGGTGCGAAGTTTGATATCGTTCGTGACAAAGTCAAGTTCTTCCATTTTCAGGAAGGCTACTATGACCTGAGTGCAGATGAAGGTCTCTACCTTCGAACTGAGCAAGGACTTCGCCTACCCATCGTGGAGAATTTTTACTT
This sequence comes from Thermodesulfobacteriota bacterium, assembly GCA_947259475.1. GTDB lineage: Bacteria > Desulfobacterota > Syntrophobacteria > BM002 > BM002 > BM002. The sequence goes on along the minus strand of CAMYLW010000406.1, from coordinate 44 downwards.
CAATTTCCAGGTTAACTGGCAATACAAGAGCGAGCCGCCGGACG
>CAMYLW010000405.1 GCA_947259475.1 Thermodesulfobacteriota bacterium | reverse complement strand
TAGCGACTTTGCGCTTTGCAGTCTTCGTTTTTGTAGTCTTTGCTTTGCGCTTCGCAGTCATTTTAACTCCAATAAAGAAACCTCACCCGCGGGGACATGGCTATAATCTGTCATCAAATGAAAAACATGCCGCCTGCTATTACAGACTGCCGCTGAAGCAAGGGAGTGTTCGAGTAAGGCGAACTTATGAAATCCCAAACTTCAAGCACCAAATTACAAACAAATCTCAAATTCCAATATTCAATGACCAAAACAGGTTTGGAATTTCGAATTTTGGTCATTGTGATTTGTTTGATATTTGTGATTTGTGATTTGGAATTTCTGATACTTCAATACTCCAGTGCTCCAAAACCAATGGACACGCTTACCGGCAAATCCATTCAACTCTGACCTGGCCTGAGGATCAGGTTTTCCAGGACTAAATTAATGATGGCATGCGCCCAATCACCTACTGACATTCCCTTTGCAGAGGAAATCCAGGGTCGTCCGCTGGTAATGGCTCACCGCGGCGGGGCTGGCTTATGGCCAGAGAACACCATGTATGGTTTTGAGCGGGCAGTGGATTTAGGGGTAGACGTGTTGGAGACAGAAATACACAGCACCGCCGATAACATGCTGGTTTTGATGCATGACAGTACCGTTGACCGCACGACCAACGGTTCGGGGCCGATTAGTGCATTCACCCTGGAGGAACTGAAGACGCTAGATGCTGGCTACAACTGGACATCAGATGGTGGCCAAACTTTCCCTTTTCGAGGAAGTGGCATTACGGTGCCGACATTGGAAGAGGTTTTCACTGCTCTCCCCACTGTACGCATAAATATAGATATCAAACAGGAAAAACCCTCTTTGCTTGGGTCACTTTGTAAGACGATTCGAACCTTCGATATGGTGGATAGGGTAATGGTGGCTTCGTTCAGTTCACGAGTGCTCAAAGCTTTTAGACAAGTGTGCCCCGAAGTCGCCACCTCCGCTGGCACTGGAGAGGTTGCCCTGTTTTTTATGATGAATATGGTTTTCCTCGGAGCGGCGTACAGGCCTGCCTGTCAAGCTTTCCAGGTCCCAGAATATAGTAGTGGACTGCGTGTGCTAACGAAGAGATTTGTGAACACCGCCAACGGTCTCAATCTCGAGGTTCATGCCTGGACCATCAACGAGGTGAATGATATGAAACGGCTGCTCGCCCTAGGCGTGGACGGCATTGTTACGGATTATCCTGATCGGTTGATTTCCTTGCTGAGAAAAATGGGTGTTCGCTCTTGATAGATGCTTCGCTGACTGCGAACACACTCACTCTTCAGCCTCTTCTTCTTTTGCCTCTTCTTCTTTTGCTTTTTCCTTCTTAGCCTCCTCTTTTTTGGCCTTCGCCTTTTCGGCTTTTTCTTTCTTCGCTTGTTCCTTCATTACCTCTGCCCAGTACTCCTCCCTTTCTTTCCCCTTCTCTCTTCGCTTTTCTTTCCCGCTTCTGGGATTCTTCGCCATTATGACACCTCACTTTCGCAGATTCAGTCCTTCAACAACGGCTTTGTCAATTCGAACAATATAAAGGTAAAAACGCAGCCAGTCACAAAAAACCACACAGAGGCATGGATTGACAAGGCAACAAGAACCACCTTTTTCAAGCCCAGCAGTCCCCCTTCTTTTGCAACTGCCCATTGAAACAGGGGTTGCGGCACGAACTCGGCAAGAGACATTCCTTGCCATTCGCCGCCTTGGAACCACTTCCAGTACTGAATAAGCAGGATAGAAAGTGCCATGAATGTCCCAGCCCCTGCCGGAAAGAAGGTCACAATTTTAAGCTGACGAGCAAGTCTCGTATCTTTCGTTTTCATTGCTCCTACCTAAACCTAAAGCGTTCCTGAGGTACTTGGGTTAGATTTTTAATTATAAGCCTCATCACATCTCGAATACCAGCAAAATGAACTCTAACGATTACTTTTTCCCTAGCCCCCATCGAGAATCCCGTCCGCTACCTTAGCCCCAATCGATGGGAGTTTTCCTTTTCCAGCTCTTCGTGCTAACCTTCTGCTGCAGCAAAATGACAATAAAATTTCTTGATCACTCTCAGCTTCCATGCACTTTTATGGAAAGGGTGTGTCATTGGGAAAAGAGCCGTTTTGGAAAACCAAGTCTTTGGTGGAGATGACCCCGGAGGAATGGGAATCGCTCTGTGACGGCTGCGCCAGATGCTGTTTACACAAAGTGGAGTACAAGGACAGCGGAGAGGTCCACTACACCAATGTAGCTTGTCGCCTTCTGGATATGTGGTCATGCCGTTGTGCATCTTATCAAGAACGCATCAAACTGGTGCCAACGTGCCTGGTAATGACAGCCGCCAAGGCTGCGGATTTGGAGTGGCTCCCTGGAACCTGTGCCTACCGCCGACTGGCTTTGGGGAAGGAACTGGAGTGGTGGCATCCCCTGGTCTCAGGCAGCCCCAAGACAGTCCACGAAGCAGGTGTCTCAGTGCGAGGGAAAGTTCTGCCCGAGCAATACGTGCACCCTGACGAGTTGGAAGAGCATATCATTCATTTCTAAACCCCCACTGGCTCTTGCCAAAATCTTACCCCTTGAAATTTGAACTCGAGTCCATTGAACGATAGAAAACGAGGCTAAAAGTCTCTCACAAACAGCATGAGGTACATCATCCTCTGGGAGCGGCATTCCCCGTCCTGCCTGTCCCGGGCGTAGTCCCGGGGAGCTTGTCG
>CAMYLW010000404.1 GCA_947259475.1 Thermodesulfobacteriota bacterium | reverse complement strand
TAAGATCCATCCTAGAGCCATCTTTCCTTATAGTAGATCCCGGATATCACTGGGGCAGAACAGGGTGAAGGTGAAAATGCATCTCTATTTCGAACGCAGCAGGTGCGCTTGTAACCCTTAGCCCGGATATTTCACGAATAACCTGCTGCGACCACGGATATGGCCGTCCTTCCTGGCGTCCTCGGGTGTCGGCCCCTGCGACGTACCGTTTAGGTACGCCTCGGCACCAACACCCTGCGGTTGCCCGGAGGCACACCCATCTTCGTGTTCTCGCGACAGCAATTCATGAAACATCCGGGCTAGTCCAGGGTCTGTGGTGCAGATGTTGTGCACAATCCATACCAATAGATGCCACACCGTAGAGAATGCTGAGAAGGAGTAAAACGGGGAAAGTATTGGGGCTGGCTGTTTAGACGCGATTTATAATCATTCTATTAAGAAATTGCCGGTCACTGCCGGAAAGCTGGGTGAACTGGACCCCCATTCCACGGGGCGTAACAGAGTGATCAGGCCCATGCACATTTACCCAGACTACTTCAGAATCAACCGCAAGACGACGATCTGAGTTGGGGATATTGATAACCATCTTGAAGGGTTCTGCAGGCTTCAAGGGATCTAGGCAACGGACAAACGCGCCTTCGAGACTGATATCAAGGGTTTCCGTGTTTATCACACCCTGAGCGGTCTCTAAGGTTACAGACCATTTAGCTTTGGCTCTGGGTTGTCTCCGTCTTTCCTCGTGGCTAACCATATCTCAGATCCTCATGTTGCCTGCCCACATATTCGCTGTTCGGGTCAGATTACAGCAGTAAGGGCGAGCTGGCAACAAAAATCATAACCCCGGCCATTACAAAGGAGAATGCCGAAGTATTGAACTATTAGCTATCAAGTCGTTGGAAATATGAACCGCTGAACCGCAGAATAAAAAACCGCAGAATGTCGAAGTAAAAAACATTTTCTTATTCCTTTCAAAAACTTCTGCTGTTCGAAATTCCTTGTTCGACCTGCCCGCCATCGCAAGCCGCTCAGGCGAGGCGGGCGGGTATTCGATATTCAAGATACATAATAGGCTGAATTCCACTCCAAGCGGCAGTGCAAGTGCGACAGTTTTTAACCTCAGGCAGAGCTAACTATATCTGTCTTGGCTCTAAGGACCAGATTTTCGATGTTGAATAAATGTGGCTTTCTCCACAGGCTACTGCTATTATTACGCCGGCCGCGCTTCAGTTAAGAACTCTCTGCTACATATGGCCTTGACTACAACAATCCGCTGAGGGAATGAAAATGCCGATGCTCAGAAATATTTCTCGGACGAAGATCATTTTGGAGCACGTGCAAGATGAACCGCTAGCCATCGAACCCAACGAAACCGTAGAAGTGCCTGCGGAAGCCCTGTCTCTTCCTCTGGTCCGCCACTATATCGAGGTGAAGCGACTTGATGTAATTCGCAAGCAAACACAACCGTCCGCTGTAATACTCTCACGGTGAGAGGCTCCCGAGCGCAGCTCTCGTACATACTCCATTAATCAAACACTCCATTACGCCGGCAATCCACAATTGAGACGTGGGGTCGCCGGGCTAGCATCTCTGACTTTGCATCTCAATCCGAGCGATCTCTGTCATCTCGAAACACTATGAAAGGCTCGATTTCTTGTGATTCCTCATTGTCAGAGGAGATGGGACTAAATGATTCGCAGTAGCTATCAGTGTCTCCCCAACAGGTGGTGGCTATGCTGGGAGGCGCTTCACCGGGGGAACTACTGTAGTGGCCCAGAAAGCCTTCCTCTGGAACTTGCCTGATTTGGATTATATCTTCCAGATAGACTTTCGTAACAAACTGGAAGATATCTTCATCTTTTTGGAGCTTGTTTATGAGGTGATGAAATTCATCGACCGAGGCTTCAATATCATCCGCTTCGACCATACAGGTAAACCAGCCGTGCGTTGGTTCTCCTTTGTATTCTCCATCAAATGAGAAGTGAGCAAGGTAGAGCATTGTCCCCCCCTAAGATTTGGCTAGGACCCCTTCTTGTATCAGCAAGGCAGTTTGCCTGTCTCCATGAGCGGTTCCTACCTGCCCTTGCTTTTCTGTAACCGCTTGTAATCCTCCAGACTGATCTTTATTACATTGCCAATTCTATCCAGATCCTCAGATTCAGTTTTTCTCCCATTGTTATCATAATGGACAACTCTCTTATAAACTCCCAGCTTCGCAACAACGCTCTCTTTTCTCAGGTAATATTCTCTCTTGTACAACAGATTATTTTTGTCATAGAAATTCACCATTTTATCAAATCCATATACTTCAGAATGGCTGTCAGTTGAATGAACTTCGCCAATGGTGGTTTCGCCCCAATAGTAGGTAGTTGTCTTGTCCCATCCCTCTTTTTCAATATGAATTTTTGTAGCATACACTTCAACCATGATTTTATTTTTCATTTCATCATACGCAGTGACTACTTTCTTGATACCTTTCTTGTACTCCGCATCTTTTTCTGAGAAAGTAACTACCTTGGTGATGCCACCATACTCATTATCCTTTAGAGTCGACTCTTCCTTGCCAAATGCGGTTGCGGTTAGGCACAAGAAGAGCACCACGGCAAAATAACCAGTTGTTTTCATGTCTTCCTCCGACCCAGATTCCAAGGACCTTTGACTTATTTTGGTTCCAAGGCAGGTGAGGTGATATCACCAGGGATGGTCTTGCCATTAA
>CAMYLW010000403.1 GCA_947259475.1 Thermodesulfobacteriota bacterium | reverse complement strand
CTGTGACCAGTGCCAGGTCACTCATGGCACCATTGGTGACATACGCTTTGGTACCATTGAGGACCCAACCACCCTCAACATTCTCAGCCTGCATTCTTACATTGGCAACATCGCTTCCGGCTTTGTGCTCAGAGTTGCCGAGGCAAAGCAGAGTTTCTCCCTTGATGGCCGAGGGTAGATAATTTTGCTTTTGTTTTTCCGAGCCAAAAAGAAAAAGAGGAGCCATACCAAGCGAATTTTGCACCAAGACGGCCACGGCAACTCCAGGAGAAATCTTGGCCAGAGTTTCCATAAGGATTGTCTCTCTCAGGGCTGATTGCTCCCCAATATGGCCATTTTCCTGACTGAAACCCAGCCAGCCGTCTTGACCCATGCTCTGGAAAAGCTCTCGCGGAATGGCTTCTTTCTTGTACCAGGCAGCGAGCTGGGGCTACAGATGAGTTCGTAGGAAACCTTCAAACTGCTCCATCTCCTCGGTAATCCTTTGTGGAATAGCAAAATCCATGCATTCCTCCTCGTAGGTAGCGAGCCCATGAAAACCATCATCACTTAATCTGTCGCTGATGTCAGAATATAATTACCTTGATGGCTAGGCGCCATCTTTCTCTTGCCAGAACTTGCTTTTCTGGGTATTTTTTCTGAGGCTGTGAGAGGTGATGTCATGAGTGAAGAAATGGAATGCATGTGTCTGCAATGTGGAATATCATTGCATCTTCCCGCCGAGTTGATTTCCCTGGAAGATCCTGCCAATACCGAGGTGAAGCTGCTGAGTAGTATCCATGTTTGTGCGAGTTGCGGCGGGTCGCTTGTTTTAGTAGGTAAGGTGGGAGATGAACCTCAATACAGGCTCGAGTAATAAAGCGACCTTTCGGTCGCTATAAATAGAATCGGCAACACACAGAAAATAGCCGGGCTAGAAGAAGTTTTTTCTGTAAAGGTGGAAAATCTCCTCCTCTGCATCTTCGTGTAAAAGATTCAACGGCTTGACTCCCATCTTGCACTGATAGTTGGGAGATGTGCCGTAGAGACGGCATATAAGTGGCCTGACAGGGTAGATTGAGCAGCCACCTTCTGAAAGGCTTTCATCAAGATAAGGGCAGGTGTGGCCTTTGGCCTCACCTGCTTGCATGGAATGTTCTCGAAAAAACGTTTTTATCCGTTCATCCTCCACCTTGGTTCTGGAAGGCACACCGAAGTTCTTGCAGCACTCATAGCACCTTTCAGTGCACATTAACTCTGGAATCAGATCATAGAGATCGTCAATATCCATACTGGTTCCCTTCGGGTCTCACCGTCGGAGTGGGCAGGCGTTGTCTATCGCGTTCGTGCTGTCCCCAAATAAAACCTTGTAAATACGAAATCCGAAGCACGAAGCACGAAACAAATTCAAAATACGAATCTTCAAATGTTCGAAACGACGATCTTTAAATCGAGTCTAATGTTTTGGTCATTTGAAACTGGAGCCCCGCCCGAAGGGTGGGGAGTCCGGAGGACCAATTTTGAAAATTCGAATTTGTTTCGGATTTTGATATTCGGATTTAGCAAGCCCTACAAATATGTGAGCCAATGGCTGTAATCCTGCTTAGTTCCCTTAACAACTTCGAAAAAAGTGTCCTGTAAAGTCCTGGTCAGAGGTCCAGGTAATCCCTCACCAATGGTGCGGTTATCAACCTCACGAATTGGTGTGATTTCCGCTGCGGTTCCAGTAAAGAAGGCCTCGTTGGCCGCATAGAGATCGTCGCGAGAAAACCTTTCCTCTTGTACTGCGAAGCCTAGGTCCCTGGCGATTGTGATTATGCAGTCCCGGGTGATTCCGGGGAGGATGGAGGTGAGTGGTGGAGTCCTGAGCACACCTTTACAAACGATGAAAATATTCTCTCCGGTTCCCTCGCCAATGTACCCATCCGGATCAAGCATGATGGCCTCATCGTAGCCGTCCGTGGTGACCTCAAGCTTGGCCAGTATGGAGTTAACGTAATTACCACACGTTTTGGTTTTAGTCATGAGGATGTTGGGATGGTGTCGAGTAAAAGATGAGACCTTAGCCCGAATACCCTTGGTGAGGCCTTCTTCACCGAGATAAGCTCCCCAGGGCCAGGTGATGATGGAAACCCGTACGGGGTTGTCCTGTGGATGAAGGCCCATGGCACCCTCTCCAATGAAGGCAAGGGGTCTAATATATGCGGCCTTCTGCGCATTGGTCAGGAGGGTGTCCAGAATTGCCTGGGTTATCTCTGCCTGGCTGAAAGGTATCTTCATAAACATGGAATGGGCAGAATTGAAAAAACGCTCCACATGTTCTGGCAGGCGAAAAACCGCAGAGCGGCCGTCCTCGCACTCATAACAGCGAATGCCCTCGAAGATCCCCAGGCCATAATGTAGCGTATGAGTAAGGATGTGGACGTTAGCGTCATCCCAGTCCACAAAACTGCTAGCGCAAAGCGCAGAGCGCATAGCGTCGGAATGTAGAAAACACGCTATGCGCTCTGCTTTTTCATACCTCTGAGTGACTTTCCGTAGGGCTTACGAGCTATGCCCTTCTCAGTGATGATGCCTGCAATAAATCGGTTCGGGGTAACATCGAATGCCGGGTTCCAGGCATTCACACCCGGTGGAGCGATGGCATGGCCAAGGCTGTGGGTGACCTCTCGAGGATCGCGTTCCTCAATGGGTATATCCTGTCCGGTGGCGACTGACAGATCCACCGTTGACAAGGGCGCAGCAACATAAAATGGCACCTTGTTTTCTTTGGCCAAAACCGCCAGGGAATAGGTGCCGATCTTGTTGGCAATATCACCATTGGCTGCGACCCGGTCAGCACCCACAACGATGAGTTGAACCTTCCCCTTATTCATGAGATAGCCAGCCATGCTGTCCGTGATCAGGGTCACCGGGATATTATCCTGCTGCAGTTCCCAAGCTGTGAGCCTGCTGCCCTGCAAAAACGGTCGGGTTTCATCGGCGAGCACCCGGATCTTCTTGCCCACTTCCCACGCAGCCCGCACAACCCCCAGGGCAGTGCCGTAGCCTGCAGTGGCCAGAGCGCCGGCATTGCAATGGGTGAGCACGGTTGCCCCGTCCGGCACCACTATTTGGCCATGATGGCCAATTGCTTTATTAATGGTCTGATCTTCGGCGAGAAGATGATCAGCCTTGCTACGGAGCAGGTCCTTTAACTCCTCCACCGATGCTTGAGGGTGTTCTTTTAGCACCTCGAGCATGCTATCGATGGCCCAGAAAAGGTTGCTGGCTGTGGGTCTGGCACTGGCCATTTTTTCACAGATACGCTGAAAGTGACGCTCAAAGGTGGCACGGTTTTGGGTCTTGATTCGACGACCGCCTAGGGCGAGTCCCATGGCTGCGGCTACTCCTATGGCAGGCGCGCCGCGGATCACCATCTTACGAATAGCCTCGACAACCTGAGTTGGTGTTTTGCAGACCACATAACTTTCTTTGAAGGGAAGCTTACGCTGGTCTATCATGACCACATGGTCGTCTTGCCAGTCAATAGTAGGTATCATCGAGTTCATGCTCCAGTTTAAAAATCCCGGCCAGGGAAAAGAGCCTCCGCCTCCGGCGAAAGCTCTTTAGCCTGTCTCCAACCGTTGACATGAAGCTACCGGTGTACTAGATCCTGCCCGAAGGGCTGCGATCTCTTGCCCGATCGCCGTCTCCCGATCGGGCAAGAAAATTCTCTCTGTGCTCTCCGTGTCTCTGTGGTTAGTAAATAAAAGTGGATATCGAAATCTAGTATCGACAGTATGCGGAGCTGAAGGAATAGGCGTTTTTCGATATTCGGATTTCGAACTTGGCTTCAGACCACCTCTTTGTGACCGACTACGAATCTACTGTTTCAACTTCTCCCTGAGGATTTCGTTGACTAGCTTGGGGTTGGCTTTGCCTTGGGTCTGCTTCATTACCTGGCCGACGAAAAAACCCAAAAGTTTATCTTTGCCAGCACGGTATTCTTTAACCTGGCCGGGATGAGCAGTCAATATACTCTCTATAACCTTGCCAATTTCAGCTTCGTCCGTCACCTGCTTGAGCCCCTTTTCCTCTACGATAGTTTCGGGGGGTTTGCCGGTGGCGTACATCTCCTCGAAAACACTCTTGGCAATCTTGCCGCTGATTACGTCCTCATCTGTCATTTTGAGAAGATCAGCCAGTGCCTCTGGGGTCACAGGACATTGGTCGATTTCTCGATCGTCGCGGTTCAGTTCCCTGAGCAGTTCTGCCATGATCCAGTTGCTCACCTTCTTGGGTTGGGGAAAGCGAGCCACACACGCCTCGAAGTAGGCGGCAAGATCCTTACTACTCGTGAGCACAACTCCATCCTGCTCCGGCAACCCATACTCTTGGATGAACCGCGCCTTCTTGGCCTCAGGGAGCTCTGGTAGCTCGCTCCTAACATTTTCTATCCACTCATCGGTCACCACTACCGGCACCAAATCAGGATCTGGGAAGTACCTGTAGTCATGCGCTTCTTCCTTACCGCGCATGCCATGAGTGACACCTTTGTCGCTGTCCCACAACCGGGTTTCCTGAGCAATTGTACCCCCCTGTTCAAGAATTGCTCGCTGCCTCTTGATTTCATATTCAAGAGCCCGCTGCACGAAACGGAAGGAGTTCATGTTTTTCAGCTCTGTTTTGACGCCTAAGCTTTCTGAACCAACCGGACGTAAGGAAATATTGGCGTCGCAGCGCAAGCTGCCCTCCTCCATATTTCCGTCGCAGATGTCCAAGTAACGGACGATATCCCGTAGCTTTTTCAAGTAAATGGATGCCTCCTCCGGGGTTCTCAGATCAGGTTCGCTGACGATTTCAATGAGAGGCACTCCTGTGCGGTTAAAGTCCACATAGCTTAATGGTTGGGTTTCATCATGTATAAGTTTGCCGGCGTCTTCCTCGAGGTGGATGCGAGTTATTCCGATCCGTTTGCTTTCATCGTTTACTTCAATGTCTATCCAGCCATGCTCCGCCACCGGTAGTTCGTACTGTGAGATCTGATATCCTTTGGGCAGGTCCGGGTAGAAATAGTTTTTTCGAGCAAACCGGCTGGTGCGAGCA
>CAMYLW010000402.1 GCA_947259475.1 Thermodesulfobacteriota bacterium | reverse complement strand
TTGGGGAAGGCATAGAGCCTGGGGCAGAAGTCAGACGACAGATGACAGAGGACAGAGGACGGAGGACAGATGACAGAGGACGGAGGGCAGAGGGAAGATTTGAGCTTTTAGATTGGAGATCTCAGATTTGGGTCTGCGGAGTTAGGCATTTGGGTTATTTTGCCACCACCAGGAGTATGGAGTTTTCTATGCGCTCCGCGAGTGTTTCCAGGCTATTAGAGTCCCGCGGCAGGACCTCTATGGTTGGGGCTCCCTTTGGCAGCAAAGGGAAGAGCTTTTTAACACTGGATATCTTCAGCACACTGCTGGCATTCGGCAACATACGTATATCCCCGTCTTCTTCATTTCTGAGGCCGAGCATGGATGTGACTAGGCCAACTACTTCACCGTTCATATTCAACAAGGGACCGCCGCTATTGCCGGGTTGGATCGGCACGGTAGTTTGGTAGCTTGCCGGATCGTCGTACAGCCCATTGACGCTGCTAATCACACCCGTGAAAAGTTTCGGCGATCTCCCCATGTACTGCACCCGGGGAAAGCCTATGGTAAATACAGCGGCACCTAATCTTGCCTTCTTTTTTGCCAGAGGTAAAGCCGGCGGCAGTTTCCGTGCATCACTGACTTCTAATATTGCAATATCCTTGACCTGATCTCGAAGGGCAATCCGGGCAGGAAGTTGTTCGCCCAGACTGCTGATTATCACCACGTCATTGCAACCCGCAACAACGTGGTTGCTCGTTACCACATAGCCGTCAACGGTGGGCCAGCCTGTGCCGACTGACGAACCCTCCAGTATCATTGCTGGAGACTCAGCTCGTGTTTCGATCTTTAAGGTGGATTGCTTGGTCCAATTTGGGCAAGGTTTGTAAACCCGTGCCAAATCCCCTGAGATTCAGTGAACTTGTTCGCACCAGAGTTGGGACCAGCACTGATCGACTGGGGGGAAAGTGAAGGGCTCACTGCCAGAGAATCGGTAGAAAGGAGGACGGACAGGACCAAAGCAAAGACAAACACCCAACCGTTTGGCCTTGAAGGACGTTTCTTCACTTCTTGCCCCTTTCCACGGTTTATGTGCCTGGCATATAAAGACAAACCAGCCTCCTGTGGTTGAAATTGTGACCCTGGTTGGAAATATCTCACGGCGCCTGCTGGCTATCACCATATTCAAGCAAGAAGCATGCCTCTAAATAAAAAGCCCCCGAAGGACCTGTCTTGGTCCTTCGGGGGCTTTCTGTTAACAAACTTAGAAGCTTAGCTTCCGGCTTTAATGTGAAAGCTTTTCAGTTAGATAGCCATTCACCATTGTGGTTAGCGCCCAGGATTGATCTCTGCCCGCCGATTCAAAGCTCTCCCTTCAGCCGTGCTGTTGTCTGCAACCGGCTGGGACTCGCCGTATCCAAAAGTTTTCATGCGCTCGGGATTAACACCTCTTGAGGTCAAGTAGTCGTACACTGCCTGCGCCCGGCGCTCGGATAGCTTCTGATTGTAGTCCTCTGGTCCTGTTGAATCCGCATAACCCTTTATAAGGATGCTGCGATCAGACTGACTGCTCAAACTCCGCAGGTGCTCATCCAGATTCATTTTCGCCTTGGGAGTGAGCTCGTACTTGTCGAAGTCAAAGTTTACGTTGTCCAGCTCGATGGCTGCAGGAATGACTGCAGCTGCCTCCACTGCCACCACTTCTTCGAAAACTTCTGCCACGACTTCACGCACTTCCACAGTGTAGAAAATGTCTCTTGCCAGCTGGGCGGCTGCCGTAGGATTCTCTGATAGTTCACCTACTTCAGAATATACACAATCATTTACCTGGGTGATAGCTTTCAGTGTCGCTCTTGCCTTCTCATTTTCGGCAAAAGAAAGGGCATGGAAGCACACATTGGGGTACTTTGCATGAGTTGCTCTGGCTGCTTGCAGTGCATCTTTGCCGACATTTTTCTCACCGTCAGAGACGATTAAGACCGCAGTCTTTCCCGCAGACTTACTCAGCGTTGAGTCCAGCTCTAAAATCGCATCCCCCAGAGGAGTTTGGTTGCCAAAGACTCTGCCGGTCTTGGGCAATCCTTCTATCGTCTTTTTGAACATTTCCCTGTTGTACTCGTTAGGGCTGATCAGAGTTTTGCCAGGTGCAAACACATCCATCGAACCTCTGTAACCCAGCTCTGGTATATGCTCGTTTAGAGCAGTCATTGAATTCTTCGCCTTCTCGGCCTTGGATTGGGTTTTGCCCTGCTCTTTGATGAACATCGATCCAGATTGATCCAACAGAATGATAAAGTTGTCAATCTTCGGTGTGATTCTGACTTCTTCTTTCTCTGAATAAGAAGCCCTAATTTCCTCTATTATCCTGTCATTAGACTCCGCTGTGAGAGCTCCCACTAAGACGATGGCACTCACAATACCCAGTAGCATACCAAAACTCTTCAGTATACCTTTCATACCATTACCCTCCCTCTGGCTGCATTTTGCCATGCAGCGCACCTTGCCTAGTTGAGGACATCGGAAACATTCAGTCTGCTTAAACCAGCGTCTTGATAAATGCTGGACAAAGCGAAAATCATGTTCACAGTGTCACTCGGAAAGCGGGGTTTTCGCAGAGCGCAAAGGGCATAGCGCTAAGCGATGGAGGCTGGAGGAGCGCTTCGCTTGAGGTTGGAGGCAGGTCATTGCTGATTTGGAATTTCGGATTGCAGATTGCGAATTTTTCAATGGCCAGTGGGCGTTAAGAGGTCAATACTTCAACCTGACCCTACACATGGTAGCTGGATCTTAAGGTGGGTCAATTTGAACTTACAGAATAGAAAAGGTGACGAGCACTGCCTCTAGCAGCGACCTACGGCTTTTCTTCTCCCCCCCGAAAGATGAAAACATATTCTTCGTAATTTATGTCAACAGTGAAATTACCACCCCGTGATCTTGCGTATTCGACCCAGCCTGGTTTGTCCTCTGTGCAGCAGGTTACATCTTGAGGAGAGTGTTTTCCTGCATTCTTGTCGAACCAACTCAACAGCATTGGCTCCCAGTAAAGCTTCTTGGCAAGGTCTCTGGCAGCATCCTGAGCACGCCCGAAGTCAAGCCCTGTCTTGTCAAGTAAAACATAGACTGGATTGGGTAACATATCTCCTTTTGGGATTTCACATGCTTGCATGCACTTCACCCCCTATCGTTGTGATTTATAAGACAGAAGCACAACTCCGTATTCGGATGAGGGCAACACTCTCTTGCGGT
>CAMYLW010000401.1 GCA_947259475.1 Thermodesulfobacteriota bacterium | reverse complement strand
TGATGGGAGCCCTGAACACCCCCACATCAGGCGAGTACTCGGTGGACGGGCTTGAGGTCTACCAACTGGGACAAGACCAGAGGGCTGACTTTCGCAGGGAATTTCTGGGCTTTGTCTTCCAGAGTTTTCATCTCGTTCCCTACCTCACCCTCCTCGAAAACGTTATGCTTCCCCTGGCCACGGTGAAAATGAGCAGCAAGAAAAAGCGGGCCTTGGCCGAAGATGCCCTGTTACGGGTAGGGCTCAATGGAAAGTCTCACCGGTTGCCGGGACAGACATCTGGAGGTGAGCAAGAGCGCGTGGCCATTGCCCGGGCCATTGTAAACGAGCCGCCCATCCTCTTTGCAGACGAACCTTCGGGAAATCTCGATACCAAGACCACCCGAGAGGTGATGGATCTCTTGAAGAATCTCAATGAAGAAGGGATGACCATCGTCATGGTAACCCACAGCCCGCAGTGCGCCGGCTACGCCCGCCGGATGCTGCGGATTTCAGACGGTCTCTTGGTGGAAGATGTTCCTCTGAACGGCTCAAAGGGTGGTATTCAAGCAATTGTATGTGATCCCTTGTAATTCCAGGGGGAAATCGCGTTTGGTAACGAGGATCAGGAAACTCAATTATAAATATACGGAGATAAGGACCATGGCAAAAAAGAAAAAAGCACGGAGACCACAACCTGCTCAACAACCAGTTCAGACAAAAGAGTCGAATTTCTGGAAGATTACGACCATCATTGCCATTATTTTGCTGGCTGGTGTCACAGCGAAAACCATGTTTTCCGGAGGTGAGAGCACAAGTACAATCACGCCAATCCAGGCGACCTCATCACAGCCAATCCCCATCCAGCCGATAACGGGCCAGTCGCCGGCTGTCCAGGCGGCAACGTCCACAGCAACAAACTCGATAGAGGACCAAGTTCGTCAGGTGGCCGTGAACTTCAAGTGCGCCTGCGGCGGCTGTGGAGAGCTGCCTCTAGCTGAGTGCCAATGCGACATGCCCAAGGGAGCGGTGGAGGAGAAAAGGTTCATCCGTACCAAGTTGAATGAAGGGCTCACCGTCCCTCAGGTCATCGAGCTCGTGGACAAAAAGTACGGCCTCCGGGTATAAAAAAGACGATCCCTCTCCCCCACATGATGAGGAGAGGGATCGCATGAATGTCTTTCTTTTTGCGGCGCTGGGCTGCTGTTCAGTTCCAGCAGGGGCCGTAGCCTAGTGCGAGCCATCATGGCCCCATTTCATTAACCGCTAAAGAGGGTTACGACCACAGTCAAGATTTGCCACGATTTGTTCTGTCCCTGTCAGAAAGACCCTTTTTTAGCACGCGTCCTAGACCTCGACGCGTTTGTCTTTTGCAGGTTGGGTGTCGTCAATGTAGCTAATCTCCCGAGTGAGCATGGAGGTTTCTGGAATGGCTTCAGCAACAATTCTACCCTGATTGAACACTCTTACCACTGAACTTTCGGACACCACTATCGCCACCGCCCTGGTTTCTCTGGTGATTGCTGCCGCAGCCATATGGCGGGCACCCAATCCCAGAGGCAAACTAATCCCGTTGGAATCAGCGTTTACGTATCGGGCAGCCGAGAGAAAGGTTCCATCTCCCGCTACGATGAAAGCGCCATCCAGTTGGGCCAATTCCTTGGCGGTTTCGCGCATGTTAAAGTCGTGGATTGTCTTTACCTCTGGATGATGCCCTTGCAGAGGGTCCAGAATGAGGGGGCGTGATTTTCTGAGCACCGCTTGTTCATCACCAATGATGAGCATGGTACCAATTTTCCGTCCCTCCCTGCCTTCGCGGGCTATTTCCGCAGCGAGTTGGATAATCTCTTCCAGCGCTTTTGTCTGGCAGATATTGTTCAATTCACATATGGTTTGAAACATTATTGCACTCCCGTGCAGAATTTTTATAACACCACCCCATATAGCCGTGTCTCTGGTGTAGCCGGTTTAATTTTTTTCCTTCCGACTAAAACAAGCAGACAAAATTATGAGCAAAAGAGTAGCCCATCTGAGCCGCAATTGAGAACAAAAAAGCTATCGACAAAGTTGCAAAGCTCAGCAGTAATACTAATTGTGAGATCGTATGTGTTATTGGTGGTGTTGTCATTTTTACGTTCCTCTCAGTGAATGCTCCCGGTTAAAGCCATATTCAGTTTGAATATTTTGTTATATTTCTTACGCTTGACTCCAAGGTTGTTTCTAAAACCAATGATCAAAAGGTGTGCCACCACCTGAGCCTTCCTTATAAAACCTCAAGATAACTAGATAATTTTCAAATTAACGAAATAAGGCGAAGACCGGAAAATGGAATAGTGGGGGTTTTGACCCGGACAGGTCGGTGGGTTCACTCACTGGATCGCAATCTCTTCACGCCTTGCTCATGGCCTTGATAAAACCATCGGCCTCGGCAATCGAAGCTTCCATCTCTTTGATCAGAGAGGCAATGTCCGCTTCCACCGATACCATCTCTTGGTGCAGTGAGGCTATGGCTTGGGCATTGAGATTGTGTTTCAGAAAAAGGACCTGATCCCGAAAAGCCGCAAGAACAGGATCGATTTTTACTTCAGCCCGCTTCATGGCGCCAATGAGCTGCCCGTAGCGCTTGCGGGTTTGATCAAGTTTCCTCTGGCTGGATAGGCACTGTGGTTTGGTAACTCCCGGGGTCGCCGTGCAGACCATTAACATCGCTGATCACGCCGTCGGATAGTTCCGGTGTACTACCCATA
>CAMYLW010000400.1 GCA_947259475.1 Thermodesulfobacteriota bacterium | reverse complement strand
ACCTGACCGGCATGGGTGAAGATTCCCTTGAACCTGAGAGAGGGAAGAGTATCAATAGCCTGAAAGAGCTCCACTGCTTCCTTCCCAGGTAGGACGCCACATCGATTGAGACCACTGTTAACCTCTATGAGATATTCAATGCTGAGTCCGGAAGCAGTAAATACCTCTGAGAGTTTGGTCGCTGCTGCGACGCTGTCCACGCCTATTGATATGCTTGTTTCTTTTGAGAGAGCGGCGAGTCTATTCAGCTTTTCTTTGGTAACAATCTGGTTGGCGACAAAGATGTTCTTAATTCCCGCCGCAGCCATGACTTCTGCTTCTGCAACCTTGGCGGCGGTAATCCCGCGTGCGCCTAAGCGCATTTGCAGCTGAGCCAGCTCAGGTATCTTGTGAGTTTTAATGTGGGGACGGAGAGCAACCCCGTAATTGTTGGCTTTTTCCTGCATCCGTTCAAGGTTGCGGGCGACTATGTCGAGGTCGATTAATAAAGCGGGTGTATCTATTGGAGATAGTTCAGAGGGTGTCATGGGTCATTCTCTATAGAATGCTGGGGGCTAGTGCAATTCGGCGAAGGGCTCAAGGCACAGGGCTCAAGGAGACAATAGAAAATAAGATTTGCCTTGCACCTTACGCCGTGTACCTTGTGCCTGCTACCTTAGCTGCTTATGCAGCTAAGGTAGCTGTCGATCCCACACAGCTGATCGCAAAGGTGCTACCCAGTTCCTGACTCATGCGGGTGTGGGGACGAAAGCCGGTGCAATGGCCGGTGAGTGCTAGTTGAGCTCCGCAATCCTTGATCCCGTTGATAGTCTGGGTTAGGACCTCCTCGCCCACTTGAGCCAAGTGCAGACCGCCGATCACAGCATATATGTTAGAGTTTTCAGTAATTTCCTGGGCATATTGGATGGTATTAACGATTCCCGGATGAGAACAACCAGAAATAATTACCAACCCCTTCTCACCTAAATTCACCACCAGGGCCTGCTCATCAACGAGAGGATCGTCCATATCTTCACCGGCTTTGATGATTTTGGCCCCGGGCATGGGGCCCTCAAAATCAGTGCGGCGGGGAATTTCACCGGTAAGAAAGACACCTTCCTGCAATTGCTGAACATCCGTAGCACAGGTCAACTGAGCACCGGATTCCTCGATCTTCTCACGTTCCAGTTTCCAAGGCCCCACTTTACCCCTCGGAGTCATGAGGTATTTGGGCCAGAAGACATCAGGGTGGCAATACATAGGCAGGGGTGTTCCTCGCCACTCCAGGAAGCCAAGAAGCCCTCCATAGTGATCCGGGTGCCCGTGACTCAGGAAAAGGGCATCAACCTCGGCGGGGGTTCGGCCCATGGCTTCCATGTTGTGTTTTAAAGTTTCAAAGGCATTGCCGGTATCCATGAGCAGACAGAACGTGCTTTCTCCCTGACTGATGTCCACTAAATATGCGAGTCCGTGACCAGCCAACAGATGGCCTTTCAGCTTTCCCGGTACGGCACGCTCAACCAGGGGAGTGGAGGGTTCAAAAACGTCGAGGTAGTTGTCAACAACCGCGGTGACACTAACTTTTTCTGGTAGCGACATGGCGAGCCTCCTGTAGCCGTTTCAAGTGTTTTAAAAAAACTGATACCATTTCTCTCGAGCTGTAAAAATACGAATGAAAAACCCTCTATCATGCACGATAAGAATAGTTAAAGGTGGAAGTGAACGTTTGCAAGTCAACTACCAGCAGTTTATATCAATGTGCATTAAAGTGCAAAGTTTTTCAGCCAGCCACAATTAGATTCTTCAATCGCGGGCAGGTAAACCCCGCCCCTACATTTTAAATGCCATGTCGTCATTCCGGAATTCGGACGAAGTCAGAATATCCGGAATCCAGGGCCCCGCAGGCAAGAGCAAAACCCCCCTAAATCCCCCTTTAAAAAAAGGGGGACTTTTTTGTTGATTCCGGAAATTTCCCTCCTTCTACAAAAGAAATTAAAGGGGTTATTGGAAAGCATCCCTATGCCCTTTGCTCTATGCCTTCTGAATTCTGACTCCTATTAGTTCCTTCCATCTTGCATAGCTTCTGTTTTCGATTTCACCCACGAGTGTGGTATTATTTGTTGCAAAGGGTTGCAACATACAGAGGGCTTCCGATCATGTCTGCAAAAGATTTAGACACCGAAACTAGTATTTTGCACGGGCAATTTAGCCTGCTTCTGGAAAATCTGGGTATTGGTGTCTTCACTGTCGATGTAGAGCGTAGGATCACATCATTTAATGAAACTGTTCAGCAGTTAACCGGTCTCAAGGAAGATGAGGTCATAGGTAAGAAATGCTATGAAGTGTTTTTCAGCGACTTGTGCCATGGTCAGTGCATGTACAGCGAGGCGGTCAAGGCAAGTGGCAAGCCGCTGGCGTTTGATATTGAGATCCAAGACGAAAGCGGGGGTCGCCGCCACATCACCAAGCTGGTCTCACCGATCCTGAGTAGCGATGGTGAGGTAACCGGCTGTATCGAAATCCTTCAGGATTCTTCTGCTTATAGCGAATTGCTGGACAGAATTCGCTATGATGAGCATCGGCTCAAACTCATCTTGGATAACTTGGACATTGGGGTTTTCACGGTGAACCGAGGAGGTCACATAACGTCTTTCAACTCCATGGCCGAGACCATCACCGCTTACGGGCGTCAAGAGATTTTAGGCCAGCATCACGCCAAGCTCACGGGCTGTGATCGGCCTGGAGAGACTTGTAGCCTGGCGGAATCAATCTCGAGCGGTAAGACCCTAGCAAACCTCCACCGGCGGTTATTTACCAAGGATGGGAGAAATTTGCCAATCCGGGCTAATTTTATGGCTCTCCGTAACGAAGCGGGAGAGACTATCGGCGGCCTGGAGACCTTCCAGGACCTCTCCCTAATCCAGCAGCTCAACCGTGCCATAAGCAATAAATACACTTTTGCCGATATGATCGGCAAAGATGGAGTGATGCAACAGATATTTGAAATTCTACCTGTGGTGGCTGAAAGTGAAGCAAACGTATTGGTAGAAGGGCCTACTGGTACAGGAAAGGATCTGCTGGCCAAAATCATCCACAATGCGTCACGGCGCAAAGATAAACCTTTCGTGAAAGTAAACTGTGCGGCATTGCCTGACAACTTGCTGGAATCAGAGATGTTTGGCTATGTAAAGGGAGCTTTCACCGGGGCAGATAGGGACAAGCCTGGCCGTTTCCAGGAAGCAGACGGCGGCAGTATTTTTCTGGATGAAATTGGGGACATGCCTCTCTCCCTGCAAGCGAAACTGCTGCGAGTATTGGAAGATAAGGAATTCTACCCCCTGGGGGGGCGTGAGCTTTGCCGTGTCGACGTGCGAATCATCGCCGCCACCAACCAGATAGTAGAAGAGCTGGTGCGAGAGAAAAGGTTCCGGGAAGATCTTTTCTACCGTCTCAACGTGATGCGACTGGAGCTGCCGCCCTTGAAAGAGCGGCGGGGCGATCTACCTCTGCTGATAAGTAATTTTCTTAAAAAATACAACATCACTAAAGGGGCGGCGGTATCCAGGATCGATGAAGATGCAATGGAAATACTGCTCAACTACCAATATCCTGGCAATATACGAGAACTGGAGAACATCATAGAGCACGCCTGTGTGCTTTGCCAGGGAGAGGTAATTGAGCGGCGGCACCTACCCCTGTATGTCCAGACAAGCAGTGGTCACCGGGAGGGAGAAACCATCTCCAGGCCGGATGTTGCTGCCGGCCGGGATCAATGGGAAAGGCAGCGGATAGTGGAAGCTTTGCAGGAACACCGCTGGCAGCGACAGAAAGCTGCCAGGGCCCTGGGCATGGATCGAACCACCTTGTGGCGCAAGATGAAAAAATACGACATCTCACCTTGATTTTCCGAGTTGCACGTTTTGCAACAAAAGTTGCAAATTGTTGCAACGCCAGCCATCAGAAAAATTATCCATTAATTAAAGGTATTTATAGATTTACTCTCATAATATTGTTGCAGATCTGCATCAATTTTACGCCAATTCTCCTGCCAACTCTTTCCCACTAATCCCAACTAACTAATTGAAATTACAGTCATATTTTCAGTGAACTGTGAGATGGCACAGCCCTGGCATAGGGTGTGGACATCAACCCTTGCAGGGTGTCGAAAATGACCGGTTCAGAAACCATCAATTCAGGCCGCGATTTTCTAAAGACCGTCAGGCAGAGCCTTAGCTTTAAATTGGGCCTGGCAGTTGGGCTGATCTTTCTAGTGGCGGTGCTCGCTTTCACTTTCTATTTGGTCTCCCTCCAAGAAAGGCAAGCTTTTGAGCGAATGGTGCAAAATGTCAACCAATTTAGTGACACGGTTAAGCGTGGCACCCACTACAGCATGCTAAAGAATCAGCGGGAGAGTTTGCACAAAATCATCGAGGCCATCGGCGCCCAGCAGGGAGTGGAGAAGATCCGGGTATTCAACAAGACCGGTGAGATCATGTTTGCCAGCCAAAAAGAGGATATAGGCACGAACGTGGATCTGCAGGCAGAGGCGTGTTATGCCTGCCACCGGCGGGACCAGCCCCTGGAACGGCTGAGCATGAGCGACCGCAGCCGTACATATCTGAGCCCGGCCGGCTATAGAGTGCTGGGCATGATCAACCCCGTGTACAACGAACCCAGTTGTTGGCAGGCCACATGTCACTATCATCCAGAGAAACAGACCGTCCTAG
>CAMYLW010000399.1 GCA_947259475.1 Thermodesulfobacteriota bacterium | reverse complement strand
CCATCGAGAACGAACTCCAAGGGGAGGAGGCGGTATTTTCTCACGACTCCTCCACCAACGGCCTCATAAACTACTACAAGAGCATACGAGATTAGTGGTTTCAAAACCCACCTGCTGTCCTGGTGGTATAGTTAAACTTTGCTCTTAGAGTAAGTATGCTGAGGTGATTTTCTGGAAGACGAAGGCGCAGTAAAATCCCCCCTACCACCCTTTGATAAAGGGGGGTAGGGGGGATTTGGTAGTGATCAATGAAGCCATTCGAATCAATCGAAGAAGAACTGCGACGACGTGATCCGGGATGGTGGGATCGAATCGTTCACAACATTCCCGAACTAGATACCCTTGCAGGTACTCCCCAACCGGAACGGTACCACGCTGAGGGCGATGTGGCCGAGCACACCAAACTGGCAATCGAGGCCTGTCCCCCCGATTGTGATCCTGACTTGCTCTGGGCCGCACTACTTCACGACGTGGGCAAACCTTTGGTCACCAAGGACGAAGAGGATACAATCACGGCCCACGGCCACCACGCGGTCGGAGCAGAGATAGCAGAGAGGATTCTCGAACGACTTCAGATGGAACCCGCACGCAGGGAACGAATCGTGTGGGCAATTCGGCATCACACCTTCCATCTTTCCTGGAACCTGACCGCCCCCAAGCAGGCCTCCCAAAGGCACAGGCGGTTCGTTGCCGACCAACGTTTTCCCCTGCTGCTTGAGCTTCTCCGCGTCGATACAGCTGCGTCCTTGGGGCACCCACGCGGCATGCAGGCCTACGAACTCTACAGTCGTCTGCGAAAGAGCGTGGTTGACGATAAGCCCGCCGAATCTTAGCCCGGAGCGGGCATTAGCTCAGGCTCCGCTCTCCTCTGCCTCATCTCCATTCTTGAGCAGGGAAAGAGCTTTTGTCAATTCCAGCACTACGCCCATGCCCTGCTTGACTTCACTGTTGCCCAAGGCAAACAGCATACCGAAGGGGCCCACCGCTTTGGCTTGAGAAAGGTCCACTCTGGCCGGCACTTCCGCAGCTTTGTCCAAAAGGTTCAATGCCTCCGGAGCAGTCAGTTTCTTGACCACACCTACCAGAGGAACCAGACCATTTCCAATCTGCTCAATATCCTCCGGAGTGTAGGTTTCAGCAATCTTTTCCAGAACTCTCATCATATTGGTAAGAACCTGGAAGACCCCCTGTTGCTCTAACTTATCAAGGTAAATTATGGCCTGGGGCACAACCGACTTGAGCAAGGGCTCGACGGTTTGCAGAAAATCAATGAGGTTCTTCAGTTGGTCGACTGACCAGGTCAAGTTCCTGACATTCCTCATCAGGTTCTTCAGGAGGGATACCAGATCCTCAAACTGAACATCGGCCTCGATTTCCGCCAGTTCCTCGATGAGGACCTTAACCGTTTCATTAACCCTGGGCGACAGATCATCCCGGAGTTCCCGCAAAGACCTGGCCGAATCGGTCAATATGGCGATTTCCTGCCCCAGGTGATCGAGTTGCTCTATAATCACTTGTTCGTTATTCATGACCGCCTCCTCCAGGCTATGCTGTCTGCCTCAACTTGCCCGCTATATTCATCTGAGCCTCCAGCGGCAGGTCCAGACCCTTCATCATCAGGTTCCAGTAAACCCACTTGAACATCATCTTGCCCCAGTAATTGCCGAATGTATCCTCGAGCAGACTGAACGGCCCCATCCCGGGGAAAGGGAATTTTCCGGGCAGAGGCTCCACCTCATAGTTGAAGTCAAGGAGGATGGCCTTTTCAAACCCCGAAGCCAGAAAACAGGTGGCATGGCCGTCAAAACTCGGCAATGCTTCATGGCCGTCTATCTCTCGAACCAGATTTTCCACCACGGTGTACGACATATAATGTGCCACCGAGCCTGCTTTGGAGGTGGGCACGTTGGTGGCATCCCCCAGCACATAGACCCGGTCCGCATTCTGAGCTTTCAGGGTATACTGGTCCACCTGCATATAGCCCATGGGATCTCCAATACCGGAGTCGGTAATGGCCTTAGCGCCGAAGTTGGGCGGTATGGCCACCAGGAGATCGTATCCCACTTTGTCACCCTTGTGGGATTCGATGGTCTTTTCGTTGGCATTGACCTTGGCCAGATCGAAATAAGGCGTTACTTTAATATTCTTTTTATCCGCAAATGCCCTTAAAGCCTTTGCCGCCACTGGCTTGGTGAAAATGTTGTCGATAGGTGTTACGAGTTCGATCTCCACTTTGTCCCTGACACCATTCACCTGGAAAAACCAGTCTGCCATAAAGACAAACTCCATGGGAGCGATAGGGCATTTGAAGGGAAATTCGGCAATATTGAGAACGACCTTGCCCGAATCGAAGTACTGAAGCTTCTTGCGTAAGGCCACTGCCCCTTCCAGGGTGTAAAAATCAAATACGTCTTCACGCCAACCGTCCATCATGCCTTCCACTTCTTCGGGGACGATCCTGCAACCGGTTGAGATCACCAACCAGTCGTAGTCGTAGCTGTCACCCTTTTCAGTTTCCAGCCTGCGCTGCTCTGTGTCGACCTTGATTACGTTATCGACAACGAAGTCAACTCCTTTGGGGACGAAATCTCTTTTTGGCTTCAGGACATCATCCTTGGAGTAGATGCCAAAGGGTATAAAAAGATATCCGGACTGGAAGTGGTGCTGCTCTTCCTTGTCGATAAGAGTGATCTGCCACTCGCCATCGTCCAACTCTTTGCGCAAATTGGC
>CAMYLW010000398.1 GCA_947259475.1 Thermodesulfobacteriota bacterium | reverse complement strand
CCTTCGTGTACCGTGAACCGGTTGGAAAATATGTGATCCATGTTTGCGACAGTGTTGTCTGCTGGATGGATGGCTATGAATCCATCCGAGATCATCTCTGCAACAAGCTTAAAATTCAAATGGGAGAAACCACAGCTGACGGGCTATTTACTTTATTACCTGTTTGCTGCATTGGTTACTGCGATAGATCACCAGCCATTCTGATCAACAAAAAGGTGTATGGACCGCTGACACCGGGGAAGTTGGAAGATATTCTGGAGAACTTGAGAGCAGAGGGTTAACACATCAATTCAGAAGATGATGGAAATTACAAATCACAAAACCCAAATAACAAACAAATTCCAATGACCGAAATTCAAAATTCAAAACCCCAACATGATCTTAAGAAAGAATCACAAATATGTTTGGGTCATTGAGTATTGGAATTTGGGATTTTGATACATATTAGCTCACTTTAGACATTTCAGGCATTTTTGCTCATTTTAGACATTTTAGACACTTTAGACACTTTAGGCATTTCTCATGACTTACCCTCAAGTACTTTTACAAAACCGTAAGCCAGACAGGATCGCTACGCTGGAAGAATATCAGCAGAGCGGCGGGTACAAGGCATTGGAGGATGTTTTACACAATTACTCATACAAGGACTTGCAGGAAGTCCTCATTGAAGCCGTACTTTTGGGCCGAGGCGGAGCCGCCTTTCCAGCGGGCATGAAGCTGAGGACGGTGGCGGAGGATGCACCTTTTCCGAGATACCTCGTGTGCAACGCCGATGAGATGGAGCCAGGAACATTCAAAGATCGGGTCTTAATCCATGCGGATCCTCACATGCTTATTGAGGGCATGATCATTGACGGCTACGGGGCAAAAGCGGAAAAGGGCATTATTTTCATTCGCCCTGAATACGAGAGTGCGGCAAGAATTCTTGAAAGGGAGATAAAGATAGCCAAAGAGGCAGGCTTTCTGGGAAAAAAAATCCTGGGAAGTGACCACAGCATGGAGATTGTTGTCCACCGTAGTGGGGGGCGGTACATCTGCGGCGAGGTTACAGCACAACTGAACGCTCTGATGGGCAAAAGGCCCAACCCGCAGCAACCACCTCCTTATCCTACGGAAAAGGGTCTTTGGGGAATGCCCACCGTACTTCAAAATGTGGAAACGCTGGCAAACATACCGCACATCATCAGAAACGGAGTTGAGTGGTACAAGAACCTGGCAAAGACTGAGACCGGTGCCGGGACCAAGCTATTCTGTGTAAGCGGGAGGGTCAATAAGCCGGGTTGCTTCGAACTGCCAATGGGAGTGCGGCTGAGTGAAATCATTGAAGTTCATGCCGGCGGCATGCCGGCTGGTTCTGAGTACAAGGCTTGTTTGCCGGGTGGAGCTTCCACCCGTTACTTGCCCAAAGAATTCTATGACATTGAAATGGATTTTGATCCGATGCGGGAAGTTGGGCACAGGCTAGGAACCGGCGCAATCATGGTCTTTGACCAAAAAACGTGCCTTGTCGGGGCCACTTTGAACTTAACGGAGTTCTTTGCCAGAGAATCCTGTGGCTGGTGTACGCCTTGCCGGGAAGGATTGCCATACATTCGAGACCTGCTACTGCGGTTGGAGGAAGGGGAGGGGAGGGAAGAGTTTATCCCCATGCTTCAGCAGATGAGCAAGCACTTATGGAGTTCTTACTGTGCTTTTGCTCCTGGAGCCACATCACCGGTGGAGAGCCTCATTACCTATTTTGAAGATGAGGTCAGGGAGCATATTGCGCAGAAAAGATGTCCTTTTAAGTAAATCCTCAATGTCTAAAATGCCTAAAATGTCTAAAGTCTCTAAAATTTGTTGACCATGTAATCACAATGGACCCAGTGGGGCGGGCCCAACCAAAGGTTGCTCCTACATGATTGCATAAGTGAATCGCCTGCGTGAGACATGCCTAAACTCGTCATAGATGATCGGGAAATAGAAGTTCCAGCGGGAACAAAGGTGATTGAGGCCGCGGAAAGACTGGGCATTATGATTCCGCGCTTCTGCTACCATCCCGGACTGGGATCTGTGGGCGCCTGCCGGGTCTGCGCCGTGAAGTTTTTGGAAGGCCCCTTCAAGGGCGTGCAGATGAGCTGCATGATCGATGCTAAGGATGGCATGATAGTATCGACCACCGACGAAGAGGCAGTGGATTTTCGTCAATACGTGATTGAATGGCTCATGCTTCACCACCCCCATGATTGCCCGGTTTGCGATGAAGGGGGCCACTGTCTGCTCCAAGACATGACGGTTTCGGGCGGGCACGGGATCAGAAGATATCTCGGGATGAAGCGGACCTATCGGGATCAGAACCTGGGCCCCCTGGTCCAGCACGAAATGAATCGTTGCATTCACTGTTACCGGTGTTCTCGATTCTATCAAGAATTTACCGGCTACCGCGACCTGGGTGTAATGCAGATTGGCAACCGCACCTTTTTCGGCCGATACCAGGATGGCACTCTGGAAAGCCCTTTTACAGGGAATCTCAGCGACATCTGCCCCACTGGGGTTTACACCGACAAACCATCTCGTTTTTTTGGCAGGCGTTGGGATTACGAGCGAACTCCTTCTCTTTGCATTCATTGCTCTCTGGGATGCCATACCGTAGCAAGCGCTCGCTACCGGGAGGTGGTCCGACAGGAAGCACGATACAGTGAGGCCGTAAACGGGTACTTCATTTGTGATCGGGGACGCTACGGTTTCTTCTATGCCAGCAATGAGGGTAGACCGAGACAAGCTCTTGTTGACGGAAAAGAGGTTCCTTACGACCAGGCTATCCGCGAAGCTAAAGAAAAGCTGGGGGAACTCATCAAAAGCACGGGGCCTGGTGCTGTTGCCTGTGTGAGTTCGGAACGTTCCAGTCTCGAAACTCAAGCCATGCTCAAAAGGATATGCCAAGCAAAGGGTTGGCAAGGTCCGTCTTACTTTGCGGATGGGGCCATGGCGCAGAAAGTGAAATCGGCATCCTCCAGGCTGGAATCAGGTTTGGCGGTCTCTCTGTGTGAGTTGGAAAGTGCGGATTCCATCTTGGTGGTCGGAGCCGATCCCATCAACGAAGCTCCCATGCTGGCTTTGGCAATGAGACAAGCCCAGCGAAGCGGTGGCAAGATTGCTGTGATTGATCCTCGACCGGTATCTTTACCGTTTGAATTCCATCATCTGCAAGTGACTCCGGATGAGGTGAACCTGTGCGCAAGTCTTCTGGTCAAGGCGGTTGTCGACTTGGAAGCGGCGACAGATCTTGAACAGTCAACCATTGCATTTTACCAGGAGATTCCAAAACTGGAGACTGTTGCTCCTGCACTACAAGATCAGATCTCAAAGGTGGCGCAGGAGTTCAAAGAGAGTAAGCGGCCGATAATCGTATGTGGTACTGAGACGGTGCGTCAGACCACTCCTGCGCTGGCGGCGGACCAAGCCTTGCTAATGCAAGCCACCAATAAGCGGGCAGGTCTGTTCTACCTGATGCCCGGGGCTAATTCATTCAGTGCTTCATTGCTAGCAGGTGAAGATGGATCTTTCACTGAGACTCTCGAGGGCATAGAAAACGGTACCATCAAAGGCTTGGTCCTGGTTGAAAACGACCCTCTCTTGCATTTCCACGACCGCCAAAGAATGGAGCTCGCCTTAGAAAAGCTGGAATTGTTCGTTGTACTGGACTATGTCAATTCCAGCACTGAACAGAGGGCGCACATCTTCCTGCCCACCTCAACTCTCTGCGAGGCTGGTGGTGTTTTCATCAACCAGGAAGGAAGAGTTCAAGCTACACCTCGGGCGTATCTGGGTGGAACTCCCATAGCCCAGGTCAGCGGCGGCAACCATCCACCGCGGATCTACGGAAATGATATTCCGGGAGGAGAGCCCCGCGCCGGGTGGCAGGTTCTGGCAGAACTTGTCCACGGACAACCGCAGCCGGACGAAGATACTACTCGGGCAAGCATACTGAAGTGGCTGTCAGAGCTGGACCCAGCATTTGCCGATATCCCGGCAATCGATGAACTTCCTGATGACGGGATCAGAATGAGTTCCGCTGAGGAACCATCCCCTCGTTTTGCGTTGGACTGGCTCAGTGAGATGGAAAAAGATCAAAGTCCAGATGATCACTTGGAACTCATCCTGGCTAGCTGGACCTTCGGCACCGAAGAACTCTCGCAGTACTCGCCACCACTGAGGAAGCTGGAAAAAGAACCAGCTGTTTTGATGCATGCTGATGACGCTGCCAGACTGGACCTGTCTGACAGTGATAAGGTGACAATACTATTGGATAGGGGCGCCTTGGAAGTGAGTGTCTTTGTCAAGGAAAACATGGCTCCTGGGATAATAGTCATGCCGCGACATCGACTGCTGGAATGGCAGAGGATTAAGGCGATACCGAAGTTTATCTCATACGAAGACGTAAGGAAGGTAAGTGTCTAAAGTTCTAATGTCTTGGTAGGGCGGGCCTCTGTGTCCGCCATAGGACCATCATCTGTGAATTAATGGAAATTGCAAATCACAATGACCGAGGTTCCAGTGTTCAGTGTCCAGGTTTCAGCTTTCTTGTTTCTCTTCCCTGACACCTGACACCCGACACCTGAAACCCTAA
>CAMYLW010000397.1 GCA_947259475.1 Thermodesulfobacteriota bacterium | reverse complement strand
TCTCTTACCGGCTGCACTTTTGGCAAGGGTAACCTGATCCACCTGGACTACGGCAAGAATGCTTTCACCTTCTATCGTCGCTCGGACGGCAAGGGAATCCGCCTCGTCACCAGGCCGGATGCGTTTGGTGAACCGGCCCCTGAATGGGAAGCTCTCCGAGAAAGACTCGGTGACGAAGACCTTACCCCGGAAGAGCGCGAGCGCTTCTGGGAATTGCATGCAGCCCGCTCACGACAAGTTCTTGAAATCCCGCTGAATGAGCTTTTCGAACTGCAAGAGCCGCAAGGAGACCTCCCCCACCGTGCCCGCGTCATGGATAGTGTTGCTTGCGAGGGTTGCAGTGAGCAAGTAATGGAAACCCGAACGCGACGCTTTGAAGGAAAAACCCTCTGCATTCCCTGCTTCCACCAACTGGAGCAGCGCTAACGCGAAGCGCAGGGGCTCTTTACGATCCTCGCAGTTTTCCCCAATCCGATTACATCTCGGTTCTTACCCAGCTTATTTTGGTTGGGGTTTACTTACGTAAGTTACATCAAATCCAACATTGCTCAGGTCCTCCACGATAGCCGTCGCATCTTTGACTCGCAGCCTGATCAGGGCAATCAAATCTTCTTTTTCTCGTCGGGACCTGGTCATTAAACTCAGTATGGGTGCCCTGTGACGATCTAAAATGGAGATGATCATATTGACTTCTCCCAACCGGGTACCAAGACCCTCGATCGTAATCCTAACTCCCTCTTCCCCTAACCCCAGGAACTTGTTCAAAAGCCGAATGATATCCCCATTCGTGATTATCCCAACTAATTCCCCGTGCTCCATAACCGGAAATCCAGTGTTGCCCTTTTGCTGCCCTAGGTTCAGAGCCTCTTCGAACGGCATATCTGGCGAAACCGTCACGGGGTTCTTATCCATGAGCTCGCTGACTTTCATATCGTTGAGAAGATAATGCATCTCCTGGACGCCGAAACCGGTAGCCTTTGATGGAGTAACTTCCATAAACAGATCATGGGTCATCATGCCAACGAGCCTGCCTTTCATCACGACCGGTAACTTCCGAACCTGATGTTCTCTCATAAGCTTTTGGGCTTGAAAGATGGGAGTTCCAGGCTCCACCGTAACCAGTTCTTTTGTCATAACGTCTCGCACTCGCATTAGCCCCCCCTTTAAACCTTAAGGTTTTCCTCATTGCCCTTGACCTCATAGAATTACCCCTGTAAAGGATTTTTTTCGAACTGAGGTAGAGCAGATAATTCACTAATAGACAATTGAAACCTGAAACCAGTAAAAGGCAATACGAAAAACTACTACTCTAGTAAGGATTATTTTCCCTATGCTCCATGCCCTACCTGTCCTGAGCTTGCTTGCCCTGAGTCTATCGAAGGGGTCGAAGGATGCCCTATGCCCCCTGGCATACCATTTGCCTATTACTAAGGTGCGCTCATCAACCACCAATTGAACAAGAGCAATTTTCTCTTTTATTACAGACCACTTGGGCTTATTTGCCAGCCCAGGTGAGAGTATAAAACTGTGCGCCCGGGAGTATAGGGATGGATACATTCAAGTCACTTAATAGACACCACCGCGCCAGAACCGAGGTTAGATGGGAAGTTTCCTTCATTACTCCCCAGGGCAAAATTGCCGGTGAAACCGTAAACATCAGCTCAGAAGGTGTTATGGTCTCCTGTCAGGAATTGCCTCCCTTAGAGGACGACTTCCGCATGTTGATCAAGCCACCGAACCACTATCCTATCGACATCACCGGTCGGGTGGTATGGACCACTATTTGTAACCCCGTCAGCGGTGCGGAAACTATAGGTGTTGACGTCCAATTCATGTCCATACCGGAAAGAGACCGGCTTTTTCTCCAAAGCATGATTCCTGAACAATGCGGAGGAAAGATGAGCGAAATAGGCAACCAACAGATGGGGCAGCCGGAAGTAGGCGCAGAAACAGAACCCGGTCTGACGAATACACCGCACATTGCAGAGGTCAGCTTGCCGGTGTATTACAATAGAGGCGGGAAAACAGTGAAGGCCACTGGTAGCCGATTTTCCACCAAAGGCTGCCATCTTTATACCAAGCTGGCTCCGCCCTCAGGTTCAGTGTTTTCACTAGAGGTGCAGAATCCCCAGACCGGCAGGTCGATTCGGGTCGATAGCTCGGTGGTTCAGCGCAAGCGTTGTGCTGTCAAGAATCAGTGGGGTATGATCCTGCGCTTCATGAACCTCAGTGGGCCAGACAGGGAAGAAATCAAACAAATCTTGCAGGACGCCTCGGGCGCAGCAAATCCTGAGAAAGAACCGAGATACATCAAGAGCAAGATTGGCCAGGCCCTCCTGAAACATTTCACCAAGAAAAGAACGATTCATTAGGTAACGAGTGAGCAGTAAGCCGTAAGCGGTAAGCAGTAGGCACCACTAAGGTTCACCATTTACCGGCTATCTGCTTCGCAAGCTAGCTTCTGCAGAGAAAAGGTTTCCGCTTGAAATGGAGTCGGGCCAAGCAAATATTGAGATGTGGGATGTGAGATATTGCGTCAATTAGTCGATTAGGCAAATCGTTAAATCGCCCTCTGATAGTCCAATCTGACCCCAATCAACAATCAATACAGTCCTGCCCAAACTCCTCATGACATATCCTGAGCTCTTGTGCTATATGAAATGTTCTTGTGCTTGGTTATTTCCCTTTTTTGGCCTCATACAAATAAGATCACAGAAATCATCTTGACCGTTTTC
>CAMYLW010000396.1 GCA_947259475.1 Thermodesulfobacteriota bacterium | reverse complement strand
GCAGGCATTATATATGGAGCAGCTTAAAGGTATGGATGGTTATCATACTTTTATGGATGCCCGCAGGGGTTTTAGCAATACGCATGCTATCGCACCCAAAAAATCAGTTTATTCACATTTAGTAGCACAGACGCTAGTCGTTTTCGCAAAACAAAAATATTGTCGGGAAAAGATTCCGAAAGCTTCAACTAGTGTTGCGTCTCTGAAATACATTGACAAAGTCTTTTGATTTTTTCCAGGATTGAATCGGCCGTTGCCGTCCAAACGAATGGTTGAGTTTCTTTGTTGTAATGGTTTACGAATTGATCGATTTTTGAAACGAGATCTTTGACACTTCTGAAGGTTCCTCGACGTATGGCTTTTTGAGTAATTATGTTGAACCAGATCTCGACCTGATTGAGCCAGGAAGCATAAGTTGGCGTATAGTGTACCTGATAGCGAGGATGAGCTGCGAGCCAACGCTTGACTTTGTCATGCTTATGAGTTGCGTAATTGTCCACTACCAGATGGATGTCTAGATGCTCTGGGACGTTTTGGTCGATGTACTTGAGAAATTGGAGATATTCTTGATGGCGATGGCGTCGTTTACATCGGGTGAGGACTTTGCCGGTAGCGATGTCTAAAGCAGCAAACAACGTGGTGGTGCCATGGCGGACATAATCGTGAGTGACTCCTTCCACATAACCAAGCCCCATAGGCAACAGCGGTTGAGTGCGATCCAGGGCCTGGACTTGACTCTTTTCGTCTACGCATAGCACCATGGCCTTATCAGGAGGGTTTAAATATAAGCCGACAATATCTCTCAGTTTCTCTACAAAGAAGGGGTCGGTGGACAGTTTAAAATGGCGCTGGCGATGTGGCTGAAGGCCAAAGGCTTTCCAGACGCGATGAACGGTGGGTCGGGACAATTCAGTTTCTTTTGCCATAGAGCGAATCGTCCAGTGTGTGCCTTTTTTCGGTTTGGTGTTGAGGGTTTTGCGGACCAGGGTGGCCACTTGTTCATCCGAGACAGATCGAGGCCGACCTGGGCGCAACTCGTCGTGAAGGCCCGAGATTCCCTGTTGCAGGTAGCGCTGGCGCCACTTACAGACACTCTGGGCACTGAGGCCGACTTTTTTAGCAATCTCGTTACTTATGACTCCCTCAGCCGCCATCAAAACAATTTGGGCTCGCGTTACCAAGCCATGCGGAAGTGAGCGAGAGCGCACTATTGATGTCAATTGTTCATGCTCCTGATCAGAAAGGATAATTGGCTTTTTGGGTCGTCCAGTTCTCATGGGCTTCCTCCTTAGTTGAAGTAGGGTAAGCCCATGATAGAATAGTTCTATTACTTATTCAACTTATTTTTGAGACAAAACACTAGTGACAACAATATGAAAAGCTAGTTGAGATTGCAAACAAAAAATACGATTGAATTTAACTGGCTATTGTGACAATTAAGAGAACAAGGTAGGGAGTAAATACCCCCATTCATTATAGAGGATTCGTTTTGTTGGCCGAGCTGCAAATTAGTAATTTTGCCATTATCGACAAGCTATCTGTCTCTTTTAAACCAGGACTCACCGTAGTCACCGGAGAGACGGGGGCGGGCAAATCCATTCTGGTTAACGCCATCAATCTATTGCTGGGCAGTCGTAGTTCTGGAGATCTCATTCGTACTGGCAGCCAGGAAGCCGCAGTGACCGTTCTCTTTCACCTGGCCGATGATGTAGATCGAGACCAACTTCAAGCCAGTTTGGGGGATTTGAGCGGTCCGGAGGTTGTGGTCAAGCGAGTTCTCTCCACATCTGGACGCAACCGGGTATATGTCAACGGTCAGCTTGCCACTTTAGGGTTATTGAGCCAGTTGTGTCGGGGGCTGGTGAGCATTTCCGGCCAACGTGAGCATCAACTGTTCCTGGAACCCGAAGCCCACCTGGAGATCATTGATGGATTCGGCGGCCTTGAAGTAGAGCGACAAGCATATGGGCAAACCTTTGCCGAGCTCAAGAGGCTGCAGAGCGAACTGAGGTGGCTACACCGTCAGGCCCAGGAGCGCCAAGAAAAGGAAGAACTGCACCGCTTTCAATTGGAAGAGATCAACAATGCCCGGGTTCAGATGGATGAGGAGATCGAGCTCGAAGTGGAACGCGAAAGGTTGCGGCACGTGGAGCGGTTTCGGCAAGGTGCTTCCGAGGCCCATCAGATTCTATACTTAGACAGCGGTTCGGTTCTGGAAGAGGTGAGCCAGTGTCAGAAAATCTTTTCAGATCTGGGTAACCTGGACCCTGCTTTCAAGTCTCTGGCCCAGACGTTGGAGGGAGTCAGGCACCAGGTGGAGGATGTTTCCTTGACACTCAGAGACTACATCCAGAACATCCAAGCGGATCCCGCCAGAATGGAGTGGGTGGAGGAACGTTTGCACACTCTCAAGCGGTTCATGCGCAAGTATGGTGGTAGCACGCGAGAGGTACTCGCCCACGCAGATGGATTGCAGCAGGAGCTGGAAGTGTCAGAAAGTGACGAAGTGGAAATCGCCGCAAGAGAAGAAGAGCTGGAGAAGATTCGCCAACAGGCACTTTCGGAGGCTCTGGAACTTTCCAAACGTCGGCGGGAAGCCGCTCGCCGACTTAGCAAGGCCGTGGAAAAGAGCTTGGTCACCCTCGATATGGCCAAATGCCGGTTCGAGGTGCGCTTTGACCGGGAAGAGGGCTCGGAACCCAGTAGCCCCTCCAGGGCCTACGGGGTAAGCACTGAGTGT
>CAMYLW010000395.1 GCA_947259475.1 Thermodesulfobacteriota bacterium | reverse complement strand
CTCACATTGCCGTAATGAAACAATCGAGCTCCTGTCTCGAGGACCCGGATTTTGCGACCCTTTTCCTTGTATTTTGGATGAACCGTGAAACCAGCCGCATCTCCCCGTGACAACACAAAATGATGGGGTTTTATCAGCCGGCATCTTCTCTGGCCCCTGTAAGGATACACGTTGAGAATCGTCCGGTAATCTCCCCAGAAATCCAAATGCCAGAGGGTCAATCCTTCAACCCCATCATCCTCAAGGTAGCTGTCCACATAGTCCATAATCAACGGGAGGTCATCTTCATGGACGACTTCGTCTGCCTGTAAATAGAAGGCCCAGTGCCCTGTGCAGTTGAACAGGGCAATATTTGTCTGCTGAGAGTAGAGGTAACCCCCTGAGTTCACATTCGGATTCCATTGGCTCTGAATAATCTTGATTTTTGGATCCCCGATGGACTGGATCAGATCGAGGGTGCCGTCTTCATCCGGTCCGACGTTGACTACGAACTCATCCACGATTGGCAAGATGGATTTGATGCTTTCAACAATTGGATAATCAAACCGCACGGTGTTGCGGGCAAAGGTGAATCCAGAGATCTTTACCTTAGCTCTCATATAGATCTAACTCGTCTTTGTGCTATCAGATGTAGCAGGGGCAAGACGTTTCTGCAAAATCTTTATCTCTTAACTTCCTGAAAGAGGTTTGCAAGCATCTCACCATGCTTTTCCCAGCTGAATTGTGTTGCTCGATAAGCCGCTTGCTCGCCCATTATGACCCGCTGACTCTCAGACAAGGATAAATACTCCTCCAACCGATCCATCAGTTCCCGCTCACTTTGAGGGTCCTCCATGATGAACCCAGTTGCACCGGTTTCAATGATCTCGGAAACTCCAGCAGCAGCGGTGGTCAGTGCAGGAGTGCCACATGCCATTGCTTCCAGGCACACCATGCCGAAGGGATCACTTCGGGTGGGCAGGACTAGGAGATCTGCTGCCCCATAGTAAATCTCCGGGTTGCTCACCCAACCAACAAATGTTAGACGCTCCTGCACCCTGGGCGGTATGTGGAACGGCACCCCTTCTCTGCTTAGGCCCACCACCAGAAGATGATATTCAGCATTTTGCCAGGAAGACATTGCATTGATCAGGGTTTCAAAGCCCTTTCTTCGTGTCTCACCACCTACAAAAATCAAAACCGTCCTGTTTTCAAGACCTAGCTTTTCTCTCAGCTGTTTGCCAGCTTTGCGGACCGCTGGGTTGAACTGCTCCAGATCAACACCATTGCGGATCACCCTCACTCTATCAGAAGATGGGTCCACGCCATAGTGCTGCTCTATTTGCCCGGCCACAAGCTTAGACATGCAGACGATTCTAACTTGTGGATCCAGCATCAACCTCCTTTCCAGAGAGAGCAGCAGTCGGTGTCTCAGCGACATAACTGCCAAGCCCCGTGACAATTTATCCGGGTAGCGACTCTCGATATACGCAGCATGGAGGGGATCGACTACCTTGTAGACATCCACTGGATGGACTCGTGACAGCCCATAGACAATATCAAATTCAGCCTTCCTAAGAGCTTGTCTTACTCCGCGAAAAAAAAGATAGTTTTTGAGAACAGACCCCCTGGCTGCATACTCGACAGGAATAAAATCCACCTCATGAGTGGGACTTTCTAGTTTCCTGGCTATGAGCGTTACTTTGTGTCCCAACTCTGTCAGGGTCCTGATTGTCTGAGCGCAATCACGTTCAGCGCCACCCCATGAAGGTCCACATTCGCGTCGGATCACAGCGATTTTCATCTGTCTCTAATATTTCTGCCTGGCCTGCAGTTTTTCGTCGTGCCTGGCAATTCGCGCCACTTTTCTGCGGATTCTTCTTGCCATTCTAGGCTCAGCTATCAAGGGCAAGTACTCTTTGTAAACGGAGACAAAGGTGTTCTTCAAGTAATCATACTCCTCAACGGTAAGAACGTTCCGGGCCGAATAGTCCAGTTGAGCCAAGTCTTTCACGATCCAGCTCAAACGTGGTTGACTGGTTTGCCTCCGGTGGTGGCGAATTCTTTGCAGGTCCACCAAACCGATTTCCTCTGACTTCTCTGACCAATAGAAGTGGCAAAGATAGAAATCTTGATGCGACAAGCCCAGGGTGTGGAAGCGGCCAGCAAAGGCGGCTAGCCGCTCAACTACCTGTATCTTCTGGTTAAGTTCTGTGTTTTCTCTCAATAAGTCTTCTACTCGGATTCCCTCCATTTCCAGAGTAACAAGAAGAGCCCTCTTGATGATTCCGTAGCGGCGCTCAACTCCAAATGCCACAGGCTCAATAGCCTTAATCCCGAGCTCTTTCAATAAATGCGCCTTGTTCCATTCATTTTCAGGACCACATCTATCGCGAAAACCTCTTAAGAGATAACTAAATAGCCCAACTCCAGGACCGTGGTAACGCTTTACGAAAAACACTGTGCTATCCAGGGGCAAGATAAGAATTTCACGCTCTGCTTTATTTTTGAAAAATGGCTTCAAATCTGGATGGGACCATAAGTCTTCCAGGGAAAATTCTTTGAAAACCGGCTCAAAAGAACTTCGTATTTCAAGATAATTTGGCCGAAGTTTCCTTGCCATAGGTCACGCCTGCATCCTAACCATGTCGGCTTCGTAAAAAGTCCACCTGTCCCGCCCCGGCGGGATTGCGCTTCATCTTTAGTCATTGCAGCGTACCTATAAGTACGCCTCATTCCTAAAGATTCTTCGCGCTCGCTGCGCTCCG
>CAMYLW010000394.1 GCA_947259475.1 Thermodesulfobacteriota bacterium | reverse complement strand
CAGTACTCCAAAACAGCTCTCAATCTTTACCGGTACATCCATTCAACTCAGTCAGAACTACTGGGCACAGTCGCTTTCTTGACGTGCTCTCCGGTTAGGGTTAAGCCTGCCTCAATGTTTGAGGTAAAAGATACTACGATAACGAGGTTGTCACCAATTCTGATAACGTCACCATCTTCGAGCCGGACTGATTCCACTTTTAGTCCATTCACAACAGTCCCGTTCTTGCTTCCTTTGTCGGTGACAAATAGATTCCCGCCTTCTTTAGTAAAGCATGCATGGTGGCGGGAGACGCTGCTATCTCTGAGAACAATGTCATTTTCGCCATGGCGACCAATCGTCAAGGTACTCGCTTCTTGGGGAATATACTCTTTCATTGTGAGGTTTTGGAATTTCACCTCTAAGCGAAACATGCTGCCCCTCCAGATGATTTGACCACTTGAACATGCAAAGTTTATTACTGTGTGCGCTGGTTGGCAGTGGAGTGGAGGGATGAAGCGCTGTTACAGTTTCTGCCTCCTGGGTATGGATATTGACCTTTATTGGCAGATACCTTCCACTCAAAGTTGAATGCTCTTAAAAGTACGACCTGAGACAGCTACCAACCCCTTTTTGTCTCTAAAAACTTATGGTTAAACCCCCATAGAACCCTGAGGTATTGTAGTTGAGCTCGAAGTCGCTAGAGTCGACATCTACGAAAAAAGTTCGATAGCCTGCGTGGATATCCACGAAGGGGATGGGGGTGAACGAGAGCTCGGCCTGAGCGTCTACCATATAGCCATCCCAGTAGCCGATTCCGGAAGTGAGGATACGGGCTTCCAAGACGTCCGCGAGGATGCCTAGATGGAGGTTAAGCCCGAACAATGGAATGGGGACAGTGTAGTCTTCCTTTTCAGACTGGTCGACTGTTCTGGATTTGATCTCAACCTCTACATCATAAACCCTGAGCCTGCCTACGAGACCCACAGAGAAGCCTGCCAAAACGTTTTCCAGGTCCAGCAGGTCGTACTGATAGGTTAGATCATAGACGTCATACTCTAGACTACTTTTAATCCTGTCACCCGCGGGAAAGGTTTCGCCGCCGAAGTTAATATCCTGGGTCAGGTTTGCTGTGCCGTCGTAGTCGGCGCGATAGAAAGAGAAACTCAGGTGATGATCGTCCAACCCAATGAAGACTTCACCAACGGGATAGTACTCGTCATCTATATTTAGGTCATCTTCCAGATCGAGTTTAGTGCCATTCAGTGAGCCATCGCTATATTTGACGTCACCGCTTATAGTTGGGAACCAGTAATAGCCTCGTACGCCCGCCTCGAAAGCTTGGGCCGGCAAGGAAGCGCCAAATACGACCATAATACTGATGATCAAGAATAGTATCTTCTTCATATGCCCCCCTCGGAAAGGACATTATTGCTTCTCAGCAAAAGCCCAGTTGCGCTCTGTCGCCATTTCTTTGGACGCGGTGCCGTATGTCCGCTAGACTTTTTCATCTCCCATCTGCATCCTACAGAGCCTAAGCCGAGACAATGTCCTTCTCCACTCTACTAAGTGTGCGAAACTTAGCAAGATATGAGTAATCAGAACGTGAAAAAACAAAGAGCAATAATTAGGCCAATGTATACCCGAGGGAGTGGAAGTGGTCAAAGCAGGGGGGGTGGATCAGACACGAGTCTGTTCTAATCGATGTCATTATGCTATGTGTATTGGCTGACTCATTTTGTCTGGTTCCTGCCCTTCTTATTACAAGCGGAGAACAGCAATGATAGATGTACTCGTTGATCCCAAAATCTGGATTAGCCTTTTTTCAATAACCTTGATCCAAATCGCCCTCGGTGCAGACAATCTCATTATCATCACGATCATTGCCAACAAATTGCCTGCCTCTCAGCGCACAAAAGCGATCAACCTTGGCTTAGTGCTGGCCATGGTCTTTCGCATCCTCCTTTTGGCGATCGCCAGCTACATTCTCAAATACGTCACGCGGGTCTTTTACCAACTCGACACCTATTACCCTTCATGGCTTAAACTGCATGTTGAGTTGAGCGGAAAGTCCTTGCTGCTATGGATCGGTGGATTCTTCCTGATATGGAAAGGTGTCAAAGAACTCAGGTTGAAGTCCAAAGGGATGGAACAGGAAGTCGAGCAAGCAGACCGCTTCAGCCAGGTGGTTTTCCTCATTGTTAGTATAAACCTGCTGTTTTCAGTGGACTCCATTCTCACCGTCGTCGGGATGACAGACGTCTTTCTGGTCATGGTGGGGTCGGTCGTTATTTCGGTTACGCTGATGCTGTGCTTTGCCGAATACATTTCTAACTACATGATGAGCAACCCAGACTTTGAGATTCTGGGTCTGTTCGTGCTTCTGTTGATTGGTTTCGTCCTGATTCTCGAAGGGGGACATTTTGCCCATTTAACGATAGACGGTAATGCCTTTCCCTATATTCCTCAGTGGATTGTTATCTTTATCCTTTTGCTGATGTTCACGGTAGATGTGTATCAGAACTGGGTGGAGCGGAAGCGCGAGAAGGATCCTCTTCCTCTGCGCCGGAGAAAGAAGGCGACTGTGGCAGGGGGATAAGGCGAGGGAAGAACAGCTGGCAGCAAGCAGGGGGACTAAAAATTCCAAATCACAAATATCAAATAACAAACAAATCACAATGACCAAAATTCAAAATTCAAAACCTGTTTTGGTCATTTGATATTGGAATTTGAGATTTATTTGTAATTTGGTGCTTGGAGCTTGGGATTTCA
>CAMYLW010000393.1 GCA_947259475.1 Thermodesulfobacteriota bacterium | reverse complement strand
TGATCTGGCCGCTCAACCATCAAGGACACACAGATCTTCGTCAACTTATCCTCCCTTTGGGAGGCTGCCGGTGGTTCGTCCCCAGGTAGGCCTGGATGTCTCGAGAAGCGGCCAGGATCTCACCGAAAATCTTCTTCAAGGCGCCCCAGGCCAATGGCCCTCTGTTCTCTCGTGCCAGCCGCCGGAAAATAGCTTGCTCGCGGTTCAGGTCCAGGGGGTCCTTGCCCGCCTTGTTTTTCAGCGCCGCTATCTCTTTAACGAGAAGCATCCGTTGGTTGAGCAACCGGAGGATTTCATCGTCCAGATCGTCGATCTGCTGTCGCAGTCG
Source organism: Thermodesulfobacteriota bacterium (assembly GCA_947259475.1). GTDB lineage: Bacteria > Desulfobacterota > Syntrophobacteria > BM002 > BM002 > BM002. Next base: position 2,423 of record CAMYLW010000393.1, on the reverse strand, counting down.
CTTTAGATCCGACCTATCTTGTTTGCTATCAGTTATTTTTCCCAAATGGTCTCCTCCACCTTGTGTCCAAAGTGGCGACCTGCGGACTCTATAGCCACCAGGACCTCGCTACCCTTCTCCAAGGCTACCACGGAGCGGGGTTCACCGTTGGGTGTAGTCAACCGAATGGTCTCAGCATTTTGAACCAAAGTGGTAACTTCCCCCGCCTCAGTTTCTGCGGTCACCAGCAACAAAGGCCTCCGCTCTATTTTCATCCGACCTACTATGGCCTCCTGGGCCCGTCCCTGGTGATCCACGCACAAAACCGAGTCGCCAGCCACAAGTTCTGAAAGGTAGCGGGTCTTACCACCCGGCACCCTAATGTAGGCATGCACTGGACCTGCGTTCACCCGGAAGGGGCGTGGTGCCACATAGGGATTTTCAACGCTCTCAGCATGAACCAAAAAGAGTCCACCACTACTGTTGCCCACAAGCATGCCCTGCCCCTGTTCCATTTGGCTACAGGTATCCACACAGGCTCGATCTCCCAAACCTGCCTGACGTACAGCGACTATTCGCGCCGTGCTGAGTCGAACCTGCTCACCCTGTTCGCGCACAATGGCCAGGGTTTTTTTGAGTTCCACCGGATCGTCGGTCTTGATCAATATCCCAGCGACTCCTCGCTCTAAGACAGTAAGAGCGTTTCTGGCTTGCTCACTGTTGGCCACCTCGGTAAAGATGTTGTCCGCCTGAGCGACTAAATTCTCAAGGGGTATTATCGTCCAATCCGTCGTACGCACCACTACCGTAGCACTGTGAGCCAGTCTGAGTATCTCCTTTTCGTCTTCCTGGCTTTTGACCTCATAAAAAACCACTTCCCGCTCGGGTTTGAGATCTCCATCAGGGGCAATGGTAGTGATGCGTCCCAGTTCCTTAACCTTCTGATGGTAGCCCTCCGGCACCATTACTGCCGCAGCCCCGCCCTCAAGAGCGGTTGTAACCAGCTCCTTGTCCCAGGGATCCACTCTTACCCAGGCAATTTTCATACCGTTACCCTTTTCCTTTCAGTGTCCAATGACTGGCTGCTGAGAAAGGCCGAAGCCTGTTCCACCGTGGCTTCTTCATGAACGATCATACTGATCGCCCCGACCATTCTGGTGGGGTCTGGGTGCTGAAATATGTTACGCCCAATGGAGACACCAGAACCACCGGCATCAATGGACCCTCTCACCATCTCGAGTATCTGCTTGTCCGACTCCATCTTTTCACCACCGGCAATGACCACTGGCACCCGACAGCCCGCTATCACTTCCCGAAAGGATTCCACCGAACCGCTATAGGATATCTTGACAATATCAGCACCCAACTCAGCACCCAGACGAGCGGCATGTTTAAGCACATCGGGGTCGTACTCGTTGGCTATCTTCTCCCCTCGCGGATAAATCATCGCCAGTAGCGGTATGCCCCACTCTCGGGCTCTGCTAGAGACCATACCAAAGTCACTGAGCATCTGCCGTTCCATTTCATCGCCAATGTTCACATGTATGGACACAGCGTCCGCACCCAAACGCAAGGCTTCCTCAACCGTGCAAACCAGAGTCTTGGTGTTGGGGTAGGGGGAGAGTGAAGTACTGGCAGAGAGATGAATGATCAAGCCGACGTCTTTACCGCTTCGGCGGTGGCCAGCACCCACCATACCTTTGTGTTCAACAATGGCGTTTGCTCCACCCCGGACTACTTGCTCAATGGCATCTCTGAGATCGGTGATGCCGTAGATGGGACCCGAGCTGACCCCATGGTCCATTGGAACAATGACAGTTCTGCTGGTATTCCGGTCAATTATCCGTTCCATCCTAATCTGTTTACCTATCATGTGCAACTCCTTTTCCCATGATATAGAAAGCCAGAATCATATAAAAATTAGAACTTACTGGTCCATATGCTCACGGCTGAATGGCAATAGAGAGGCAACCCTCCACACTTTCGGCTTCCATGCAAGTAGACCATGTCTCCCTCTTCTTCTGAACCAGAGAGACCACAGAGACAAAGGAGAAGGAATCTATATCAAGATTTCTGTGCCCTCTGCGGGCTCGGTGGTTCAATTCCCAAAAAAAAAGCCGCGGTCCAAGGACTGCCGCGGCTTTCAAAACACATTCAAAATACTTATGGGATCAACACCTGCGTACAGCCCCCTCGTTCGTCATGGTGACGAAATAATAATAGCCGTAAAATGTATAGGACTGTCGCTTCATTGTTACCCTTAGACTCAATCTCAAATGAGTCTGCCAAGTTAGACTATACCGTAGGAAAAGTCAAGTTACTTTTCTCAGAGCAGGGTTCTTGACAATTTGCACATAATTATGAGAAGTTAGCATATCTAGCCCGGATATTTCATCACGCCCCGGCGTGACTACAACCGCGGATATGGCCGTCCTTCCGGGCTT
>CAMYLW010000392.1 GCA_947259475.1 Thermodesulfobacteriota bacterium | reverse complement strand
TGCCAAGGAAGTAGTAGTGAAATTCATTGAAATCGGTCGGGTTTCCCCCACTCAATTTGAAGGTGTCTTTCAGAGTGTTTTTCGCACCATCAAATCGAGCGTAAGCTCCGATGAGTCAAAGGATTAGTGCTTTCCTGCAAAAATAGGCACTTTTTCAGCGACCTTGCAAGGCGTAGTCTCCTTTGGGCCGCCAGTACATAATTCTGTTGCCAGATACTAGATTAGTATACGGGGTGGTAGTATTTTTTACAACCAGTAGTCATGCTCGCCTAGTCTGGTTTTTAAAAAGAGCGGCCGCGGCTCAATCCGAAACCGCGGCCGTTCGTCTCGGTCTAGTTCGTTACTGCCATAGACCGAGATTGTTTTCGTCTTTATGCTGACTGGAGAGCATTTTCCATGTGGCTGAAGATATCTTTAACGCTCTTGATCTTTTCTGCTTCCTCATCAGGGATTTCAAGGTTGAATTCTTCTTCCAACGCCATGACCAGTTCAACCACGTCCAGGGAATCAGCTCCTAAGTCGTCTACCACGCTGGCCTCAGGAGTTACATCTCCGTGATCAATTCCTAATTGATTGGAGATAATCTCTACGATCTTATCTTTCATTGCAGCTACGTCCATACTTTCTCCTCCAGGAATCTTTTCAAAATCAGATTGTTAATCATCAGTGGAACAACTGTAAAAACTAATATCGACCTCATCCGTCTTCTGTCGCTTTCGACTGGGTAAAGTTCCTCATAAGGTACTGCGGTCTACATCCTTCGAGGGCATCCCTCCTTTCTATTTTTGTTTCTGCAAATCATCCTGGCCAAACTCTTTTTCCACCATCTAACTTGAGGTACTGAGAGGTGCTTGGTTCTAACCAACCCCTCAGCCACGGAGATGTCACCTGGGCTGATTTCCAGCCGACTCCCCTGGCAACTCAGGATTCACAAAACCATAAAAGACGGTCTCGATGACGGTGGGTAAATCATCCACCAAAGAGTATTCGCCATCACTGGCCAACCATTTCTGCATTATGCCATCGATAAAACCCATCACACCGTAGAAAACGGTGTGGAAGTCCATTTGTTTGAGAAGACCACTTTTAGCGGCTTGCAGGATCTTACGCTTGAGCAACGGTACTTTCTTCAAAATGTTGCCAATATACAGAGCCTTGACCTCAGCACCAAAATCGCTCTGCTCCTGAATAAGAACCTTATACAGATTTCGGTTGCGGTCGAAAAAGGCAAAATAGCTTCTCAAGTATACCTCAATAACCTCAAGCACGTCTGTCCGCGGATCTATGGCGCCAGCGACAGCCTGCTCCAGTTCGGCGACCTTTGAGCGGATTAGCTCAGAAAACAGCCCTTTCTTGCTGTGGAAATGGCGGTATACCGTTCCCTTCCCCAACTCAGCACGCTGCGCGATTTCATCCACGGTAGTGCCATGGAAACCCTTGGCAGAAAAAACTTCCAGTGCCGCGGTCAGGATCTTCTCACGGGTATCGGCAGTCTGAGGCCTACCTTGATCGCGAGGCCCAACCTGTTTAGAAAGCTGGCGAGTGAGCAAGCGCTCGCTGAAATCTGCTTGGTCTGAACCTCGACGCTTAGCTATCCTAATAACCTCCTTAACCCATTGGGAAATGACAGCTTCAGCTTCCAGATTGGCGAGAGTAATTTGGGAAATCCCCTCCTCAAAAACCGAAAACAGTGTTTCCAGGTCTTCTCCGCCCGAGCCAGCTTCATCACCCAGCACGTCCTGCCAGAATAGCTGCCAGGCGGAAGGATCCGCAGCCGCATCCTGTGAGAGCAAGCTCAACAGCGCCGCCCGCTTATCCTGATCCAGTTGAGAATATTTCTCCATATCCCTTGCCGTGGTCATAGCCCAGAAAATATTGTGACGGACCAGTCCGTCATTATCTTTATTTAACTCTCGGTGTCAAGTCCTTTTTTACAGAAGATTCACTAACAGAGTCTCATCAGGGATATTTTACCAATGGATTGAGGTGGCTGCTTTGACCGTATAGATGGAGGGAGTGCCTCCGCTGAGACGTTGGTAAGCCTTACTGATGACCTCTCTGGTTTCTTTGGTAAGATTGTATTGAGCGAGAGCCGAAAAAGGAACTTGAGCACAGGAAATTGCATCGCTGCTGGCCTGTAGTTTTCCTCCAGTTTTGCGGCAAAGGAAGTCTACGAGCACATAATGATACTGGACCTGTCCTTCCTGGTCCAAAAAAATCCGATCTAGAACGGCAACTACTTCCAGTACTTCCACATTGAGACCAATCTCCTCTTCAACCTCACGTACAACAGCCTTCTCCAAAGTCTCCCCCGGCTCCACTGCCCCTCCTGGCAATGACCACTCGCCGTATGCCGGCGGGCGACCGCGTCGCACCAAGACAACCCGCTCATCTTCAATAACAACCGCCGCCACTCCAACTATTGGACGATCTGGGTAATCTCGCCTCATAGTGAGCCCCTCTGCTTACTGCTTACTTTTCACTGTTTACCAATCATCACGGTTTACAACGACGGCCAGGGCTGAACCCATGGTACAACGCTTCGTAACGATCTCTGAATCTAAGTCGATTACCAGCGGCTGTCTTTCGGCCAAACTGGCAGTGAGGCCGATGGAAGATCCAGCTTCGTTTGTTGCCAATATAGAACTTCTCCGGCTTGACAACAGGTAGCGACCACATACCCTTTTTCTCCTTTAGGGCCTGGCGCTGAAGAGCCAGTAGCCGTTCCCAGTAACGTAGCTTTGGCTGTTTTCGTAACAGGTG
>CAMYLW010000391.1 GCA_947259475.1 Thermodesulfobacteriota bacterium | reverse complement strand
ATAGCTTCAATGTATGAACATTACGCATACATTTTTGGGGAAAGTCTTGATTTTCCATAAGAATGACGCTTTAAGGTCACAGCTTTGGTTTTTGGCGAATTAACTCAGCAATTTAAGAAATAGATCCCAACTTTTGCCAGGCCGTCTCCAAACACTTAATCATACGCAGGTAGGTTTGTGCCGGGAGAAGATTCATCCTACCCTGGATCTCATACGCTGTGATCCGATAGGCATACCAGCCGTCTACGCTGCCCTGGCCGAAGGGGTGTTTGTCAACGCTTTCCACTTCAGCGTGTAATCCAGTGGGCCCATTGAGTCGATTGGCTTCCTCTACCCACGATCGCAAGCGATTGGCGCCACCGTATTCATGGTTAACGAAAAAGCCCATGAAAAATTGGTGTTCAGCGTCTGAGTCTTCTCCGTGGTAGGCGTGGCCGGCGCAGCAGCCGTAGGTCTTGACCCAAGATTCAGAACTAATAAGACGAATCAGGTTTCTGAGAGGCGGGTCTATTTCTTGGTATTTTATATTTTCGGGCTCAAGAAAAATTCCGCTATATTCAGGAGGCTCCGGCTTGTTCATTTCACGTCTCTCATCTTGCGTATCACATCTTTTCAATCTTCTTAAATTTAGGCACTTTAGCACATTTTAGATCATTTTAGACACTTCAACGTACTCTTCACTTGTAATCTGTCCTTTGGAGAGTTAACTTAACCCTAACGTTGCAGACCCACTCTGGGTTTGCATTATTAGGGTTTAGTCGGATATGGATAGGCGAAATCATCCTGAATTTCTCTGAACAAGAATGATTCTGTGATGTGGGAGGTTGCCACATGTGGGTTTACACGGACAAAGTGAAAGAACTTTTTGACAACCCCAAGAATGTTGGGGAGGTAGAGGACGCGGACGGAGTTGGTGAAGTGGGCTCCTTATCCTGTGGTGATGCCCTCAAGCTCACCTTCAAGCTTGATAAGAATAGCCGCATTTCAGAAGCGAAATTCCAGACATTTGGTTGTGCCAGTGCCATTGCCTCTTCTTCGGCCCTGACTGAGATGATCATCGGAAAAACTTTGGAAGAGGCCGAGACAATAAGCAACCAGGATATCGTGGAATATCTGGGTGGACTACCAGACAAGAAGATGCATTGTTCGGTCATGGGTCAGGAAGCTCTCCGAGCTGCCGTAGCCAACTATCGCGGAGAGAAGCTTCCCAAGGAAGATTCCGACATTGTTTGTGAGTGTTTTGGGGTGACCGAAAAGGAGATCGAGGATGCCATCCTGGACAACAGCCTCAAAACTTTGGAGCAAGTGACCGACTACACGAAGGCTGGCGGTGGTTGCGGCTCTTGCCACGAGCGCATCGAAGGCATCCTGCAGCAGAAACTAGGCCAGGCCGAAGTGAAGGTCGAGCCCGAAAAACCAGCCAAAGCGCGGCTAAGCAATATTCAGAAAATGAAACTCATCGAGGAAACCCTCGAGCGTGAAATCCAGCCCACACTGGCGAAGGATGGCGGCAGCATTGAGCTCGTTGACATCATCGGTGACAGAGTGCTGGTAGCCCTCAGAGGAGCGTGCGCTACCTGTGTGGCCTCGGACATTACTTTAAAGCACTATGTGGAAAGCAAGCTCCGGGAACTTGTCACTGATAATTTGGTGGTTGAGGAGGTTGCGCAATGAAGACCATTTATGTGGATAACAATGCGACAACCAAAGTGGCTCCCGAAGTGGTGGAGGAGATGAGTCCCTATTTTTCTGAACTGTATGGCAATCCTTCCAGCATGCACTTTTTCGGTGGGCAGGTGCAGACAAAAGTGGAGGAGGCGAGGGAGCGGGTGGCCGGTCTCATTGGGGCCGGGCCGCAAGAGATTATTTTTACCAGCTGTGGCACAGAAAGTGACAATACAGCCATAATGAGTGCGCTGGAGTCCAATCCGGAAAAGAGGCATGTGGTAACTACCAGAGTGGAACATCCCGCGATCAAGAATTTAGTGGGCCAGTTGAAGCGTGAGGGCTACTTAGTTACTGAGCTACCCGTGGACCGTGATGGGCTGCTGTCAATGGATGAGGTGTCACAAGTAATAACCGAGGATACCGCCATCGTCAGTGTGATGTGGGCCAATAACGAGACCGGGATTCTCTTCCCGGTGGAAGAGATAGCAAATGTGGCCAAGAGCCGGGGGGCAATTTTTCACACAGACGCGGTCCAAACTGTCGGCAAAATTCCCATCAATTTAGCCGAGAGTCAGATAGATATGCTGAGCCTTTCCGGCCACAAGCTGCACGCTCCAAAAGGAGTGGGAGTTCTCTACGTGCGACGGGGTACTCGCTTTTCTCCCTACATTATTGGTGGGCACCAGGAGGAAGGCCGCCGAGGGGGCACTGAAAACGTCCCCTACATTATCGGTATGGGTAAGGCTTGTGAATTGGCAGCCAACCACCTGGAAGATATGCAAGTAAGGGTAAGGGGGTTGCGCGACAAGCTGGAAGATAGCCTTCTGGGAAAAATACCCAACAGCATTGTAAATGGTGATCGAGACCAGCGGCTGCCCAACACCTCGAGCATCAGCTTTGAATATGTGGAGGGAGAGTCCATCCTCTTGAAATTGAGCGATAAAGGGATATGCGCTTCCTCGGGCTCAGCCTGTACCTCCGGGTCGCTGGAACCCTCCCACGTGCTCCTAGCCATGGGCGTGCCGTTTACAGCGGCCCACGGCTCTATTCGTTTTAGTCTGAGCTCCTACAACACCGAGGAAGAGATCGACTTTAT
>CAMYLW010000390.1 GCA_947259475.1 Thermodesulfobacteriota bacterium | reverse complement strand
TAAAGCGCACGGTATGTGATACGCATAAGTAATTCATCTGATGCCTTGAGCCCTAGACCCAATATACAAAGGGAGACGATCCTATGCTAAAGACCATAGACCTAGAAGACGCTGTAGGCCACGAACTGGCTCATGACATTACAGAGATTCGCCCTGGCGAGTTCAAGGGACCTGCCTTTCGAAGAGGTCACACTGTGTGTGAAGCTGATCTCTGCCATCTGCAAAAGTTGGGAAAAAACAACCTTTACATCATTGATTTGGCGGAAGATGAAATCCATGAGAACGAAGCAGCCGTCATCATGGCCACAGCTTTAGCTGGAGATGGCGTGACCTGGAAGGATGGCCCTAAAGAAGGGAAAGTAAATCTTCTGGCAGAAACAGACGGTCTGCTTTCTGTAAATACCGCCTCTCTCGCCGCCTTCAACATGGCGGATGAGGTGATGTGCGCTACCCTCCACAACCACACTTTGGTCAGAGAGGGCGATCTGGTTGCCGGCACCAGGGCCATTCCCTTGGTGATGAAGCGGGCTCCCGTTGAGAGGGCTGCGGCTATCGCCAAGCATAACGGTTCAGTGCTTGCGGTTCGTCCTTTACATAGAGCTCGGGTGGGTTTGGTGATCACCGGCAACGAAGTCTATCACGGGCTGATTCAGGATCGCTTCGCTCCTGTTCTCACTGAGAAGGTGGAAGCGCTAGGCTCAGAGGTGGTCGCCCTGGACTTTGCTCCGGATGACGCTGAGGTGATCAACCGGGTGATCGGTGGCCAACTGGACCGTGGTTGCGATCTGCTTTTGCTGAGCGGCGGGATGAGTGTGGATCCGGATGACGTTACCCGGAATGGTATCCGGTTGGCAGGAGCGACTGAGTTCAACTATGGTGCCGCCGTGCTTCCCGGCTCCATGTTTCTTGTGGCTTACCTGGGTGAGGTGCCACTACTTGGAGTGCCCGCCTGTGGCCTCTACCATCGGATCACGGTCCTGGATCTGGTGCTGCCTAGAATTCTCGCAGGTGAGAAAATCGGCAAAGCAGAGCTCGCCTTTCTCGGTCACGGTGGTCTTTGTAAAGACTGTCCAGAGTGTACTTACCCGCATTGTTCGTTTGGGAAAGGAGCATAGAACTAGCTGCCAGAAGGCAGCCAGCAACAGACAACTGGCAGTCAAGAGCAAAGTTATGAGTTACAGGTTATCCACTTCTCGGACTCCCTTTGAGCTGTGAGCTATTAAGTATGAGACATCTCCTGTGGGAGCGGCTTTCCAGCCGCGATCTAAGGAGTTCAACGACTTCAACGCTCTGAAAAATGCTGACGACTGGAGACAGAAAAGGTACGGCATGACAAAGCTTGTTGACAGGTTCTCCCGTAAGATTGACTATCTTCGGATCTCCATCACCGACCATTGCAACCTCAATTGTCTTTATTGCGCTCCATTCGGTGGGCGCAGGAAACTAACCCATCCGGCAATACTCTCGCACGAAGAAATAGTAAGGATAGTAAATGGAGCGGTCCTAGCGGGCATCTCCAAGGTGCGGATCACGGGAGGAGAGCCCCTCATGAGAAGGGGTGTAGTTGAACTTTGCCGTATGCTCTCAGCTCTCGAAGGTCTGGAAAGCCTCACTCTCACCACCAACGGTGTACGCCTCCAGGAGTTCGCTCCGCAGCTCCACGATGCAGGAGTCAAGAGGGTAAATGTCAGCCTTGATACCCTTCGACCTGAAAGGTTCCGTAAGATAACAGGGTATGATCTCCTTTCCCAAGTACTCGCCGGGATTTCAATGGCCGAGGAAGTGGGACTCCGCCCCGTCAAAATAAACACTGTGGTGATGCGGGGAATTAATGATGATGAGATTGAAAATTTTGCCCGGCTTACCCTTAAAAAACCATATCACGTCAGGTTCATTGAGTTGATGCCCACTAACGGCTGCGGCTTCGGTGATCATGAGTCGCTATTCATGCCGGTGGAAGAGATAGTAAGAGTTGTCAAAAGGGTTGGAGAACTCTCCCTCGAACCCGCTGTCGACTCCCCGGGTCCGGCACGGCTCTGCTCATTACCAGGAGGTTTTGGTAGAGTGGGATTTATCGCCCCCCTGAGTCACCACTTTTGCGGCTCCTGCAACCGGTTGAGACTCACCGCAGATGGAAACCTCAGAACCTGCCTTTTCTCTGAAAAAGAGATAGACATCAAGGGACCATTGCGCGCCGGGGCCTCCATTGAAAAACTGGCCGATATCTTTCGGCTGGCCGCCACCCGAAAACCTCATGGCCACCGTCTGAAATGTACCGAAGTTGAAAAAACTTTTGGGCGAGATATGCAGGCCATTGGAGGATGAGATTCCTAACCTGATCGCTCTTGAAGACTGCCCTTCAAGAAGTTGAAATCACAACAGCCATTTAACCATATCCCGTAACAACAGAGCACGTCCTATTCTAGGTGCTACAATCATTCATTTACGATTGATACCATCGATTTCGGCAAATGTGCAGTGTATCGGCAGTCTTCTCACAAAGAGTGGACAGAACGCTGCATTATAGGTATGCTCGGATCAATTGTGAATAGAAGAGGTAACAAGTGGGGTATAAAAATCTATCTCAATGTCTAATCTCGCGGAGAACTTGTTCGTATCTCCCAAGAGGTTGACCCGAACCTGGAGATTGGGGCTATACAGCGCCGCGTCTACCAGGCCCAGGGCCCTGCCCTCCTCTTTACCAATGTAAAGGGCTGCGCTTTCCCCATGGCCGGTAATATCTTCGGCACCCTGGAGAGGGCTCGCTTCATCTTTCGTGACACCCTTAAAACCATCGAACACCTGGTAAAGCTGAAAGTGGACCCCGTTGAAGTGCTCAAACGGCCCTGGAAGTTTACAGGGATGCCGAAGGCTCTCTGGAATGTTATGCCCAGGAAAGTGAGCACAGGTCCGGTACTGGCAAGAGAGACTAATATTCTCAGTCTTCCCCAGCTCAAGTCATGGCCTCAGGACGGGGGCGGCTATATTACCTTGCCCCAGGTCTACACTGAAAGCATCGAAAAACCGGGATTTGCTCTCTCCAATTTGGGTATGTACAGGGTGCAGCTTTCTGGAGGTAACTACAAACCCGATGAGGAAGTGGGGCTGCACTACCAAATCCATCGCGGCATTGGTTACCACCACGCCCAGGCCATTCAAGCGGATGTTCCCCTCAAGGTGAATGTCTTCGTTGGCGGACCGCCGGCCATGACAATTGCCGCAATCATGCCTCTGCCTGAAGAATTGCCCGAAATATCCTTTGCCGGGGTTCTTGCGGGGCATAGAATACACATGATTGAACGGCCCAACGGCCTGCCCATCCTGGCAGAGGCTGACTTTTGCCTTACCGGATTTATAGACCCGGAACGCCAATTACCAGAGGGTCCTTTTGGAGATCATTTGGGTTACTACAGCCTTGCCCATGATTTCCCGGTGCTCAAGGTGGAAAAGGTTTATCATCGGGAAAACGCTATCTGGCCCTTTACCACGGTGGGCCGACCTCCTCAGGAAGACACTGTTTTTGGGACTTTTATCCAAGAACTTACAGCACCTCTGGTTCCCACTGTATTTACCGGAGTACATGAAGTTAATGCCGTAGATGCATCCGGGGTACACCCTCTGCTCTTGGCTATTGGCAGTGAGCGCTATGTGCCTTATGCAGAAAAACGAGAACCCCAGGAGATCATCACCTGCGGTTTGTTACTCTTAGGTACCAGCCAGACCTCTCTGTCCAAATATGTGATTATTTGTGCCAAGGAAGACAATCCCAGCCTCAGCACCCACGATATACCTACCTTTTTCAAGCACATCCTTGAGAGGGCGGACTGGAAAAGAGACTTGCACTTTATTACCCGAACCACCATGGACACTCTGGATTATTCTGGCATTAGCTTAAATCAAGGCTCTAAGCTGGTTCTTGCTGTGGCCGGGCCAAAGCAGAAAGAGCTGGGAAATAATCTACCCGCTGATCTCTCTCTGCCCAATGGCTTTAAGCGGCCGACAGTGTTTGCCCCGGGCATAGTAGTTATTCAAGGCCAGCCCCATGGCAGAGGCCGAGATGAGCATGACCCAACCTTGGAAAAAATGGGTGTATTTCTAGAGCAATCTGGGGGTCTCTCGAAATTTCCTCTTATCGTGGTGGTGGATGACTCGGAGTTTACTGTCAGGTCCTGGGAGAACTTTCTGTGGGTCACCTTCACCCGTTCAGATCCGGCCACAGATATCTATGGTGAAGGTGCATTTACTCATTGTAAACATTGGGGTTGTAGGGGCTCTCTAATCATTGACGCCCGACTGAAAACCTACCACGCTCCCCCCTTGGAAGATGCTCCAGAAGTTGAGAAGCGGGTGGATGGTCTCGGCGCCCCCGGCGGGCCCTTGCATGGAATAATATAGCCCGCCAATCGACATGCTTTCTTGGCTAGAGCTCTAACATGGCATGAAAGACCTTGCACTCCCTGCATATTTTCATCTTACTGTTCCAATCTCCCTGAACCTCTCCATGGCATATGGTTCCACTGATAAACCAACAGAGATGACCGCTTTGGAACTCCCAGGCGGGGCACTTATCCCTTATCTCCACGGGACAGTCTTGAATGTCCCAACAGTATTTGCCTCTATCTTGAGCTTCCTTCATGGCCAAAAGGAATAGTGCCTG
>CAMYLW010000389.1 GCA_947259475.1 Thermodesulfobacteriota bacterium | reverse complement strand
CTGCAATCTACAATCATAAATCTTAAATCTAAGAGAGGAGGAGAAACATGACAAACAAAGTGATCATCTACGGTAAATCCAGTTGACCCTACACAAACAAAGCCAGGTCGGCTTACGGAGACAAGGCAACGTACGTAGACGTTGCCAACGACGAGGAGAAACTCGAGGAAATGCTCGAAGTGTCCAAAGGTGTAAGGAAAGTGCCGGTCATTGTTGAAGGTGAAAAGGTAGAAATCGGCTATGGGGGAACATGAGGCGTGTAACGACTCATCGGTGATGAGTCATAGAATTTTTGATTGTAGATTGTAGATTGCAGATTGAGAAACTGGGAACCCGCCCGAAGGGTGGGGGTCCGTAGGACAATTACGGATTGCAGGATTTAAGATTAGTCCATTTCAACTCATAACAATCTTAAATCTGAAATCTAATATCTGAAATCTTAAGGTGAGTCGGGCAAGCTTTTTGCATAAAAATTTGTGTTCTCCTCAACGCATTGAAGGTCCTTGTAATCAAGGAACTCCAATTATGAATCCAGATTTGTCCGACAGGGTACGAATTCTTGCGGTTGATGACGACCAAAACGTTCTCGACCTCTATGAGGAATTTCTTTCTTCACCAATCTCTACCTACCAGTTTGATCTAACCCTTTGCCATCAAAGTGAAACCGCGGTTGAAGCGGTGCGATTGGCCATCGAGGATGAGGAGCCTTTTGCTGCTGCCTTCCTCGACATCCGTATGGATTCAGGTCCGGACGGTGTCTGGGCAGCAGAGCAGATCCGAACCCTGGATCCAAACATCGAAATTGTCATGGTCACAGCTCATGATGATGTCGGCCCAGAAGAAATTGTCTCTCGCGTCCCCCCTGCCGGGAAGCTGCTCTACATTAGGAAACCTTTTGCTCCGGAAGAGATTAAACAATTTGCCGTGGCGCTCGGTGCAAAGTGGCAGCAGGAGATACAACTCCTCAAAATCCAGGCTCAGCTGGAAGGCCACGTTGAGGAAAGAGCCACTGATTTGATAAAAACAAACAAGCAAATGACGCGGGAGATAGAAGAGCGTCGGCGAGCTGAGGAGGAACTGCGAGAAAGCGATGAAAAGTACAGAACCATCCTGGAAAACATCGAGGAAGGCTACTTCGAAGTGGATCTTGCTGGGAATTTCATCTATGTAAATGATTCACTGTGTAGAATCGCGGGATACAACCGGGACGAACTGATTAGTATGAACAACCGGGACTACACCACCCCGGAGACCGCCAAGAAAATGTATCAAGTCTTTAGCAAAACCTATCAGACCGGAGAGCCCGCAAGAATTGTGGACTATGACATTTTCAGAAAGGATGGCAGCACAAGAACCCTGGAGCTCTCTGCATCTTTGCTGGAGAATTCTACAGGCGAACCTGTTGGTTTCCGAGGCGTAGTCCGCGATGTTACAAAACGCAAGAGGGCGGAGGAGGCCCTGCGTGAAAGCGAAGAGCGCTATAGGAGCCTTTTCAAAAATAATCACACGGTGATGCTATTAATTGACCCTGAGACTGCAGACATAGTAGATGCCAATCCTGCAGCCTGCTCCTTTTATGGTTGGGGCCATGAAGAACTCACCAGCAAGAAAATTACCGATATCAACACACTCACTGACGAGCAAGTGTACCAAGAAATAGAGCGAGCGAAGGCAGAACAAAGCCAGCACTTTTTCTTCCGTCACCGTTTGGCAAAAGACGAGATTGTCGACGTTGAAGTCTTCAGTGGTCCGATCGTACTGAACGGCAAACAACTTCTGTATTCCATCGTTCACGATATCACCGAGCGCAAACAAGTCATTGAAGCACTCCGGGCCAGTGAGGAAAAGTACCGCACGGTTCTGGAAGCAAATCCGGATCCTGTGGTTGTCTACGACTTTGATGGCAAAGTTGTCTATTATAACCCTGCCTTCACCCGTGTTTTCGGCTGGTCCCTGGGTGAGCGTTTGGGCAAAAAAATGGATGTTTTCGTGCCTGAGGAGAGCTTGCCAGAGAATCAAACGATGATCAGCAGGGTGTTAGCTGGCGAAAGCTTCTCTGGCATAGAAACCCAGCGATACACCAAGGAAGGAAAAATCATTCCCGTCAGCATCAGTGGAGCCGTCCTTCGAGATATGGACAGCAACCCTGTGGGGAGTGTCATCAATTTACGAGACATCAGCGAACAGAAGAATCTAGAAGGCCAACTGCAGCAAGCTCAGAAAATGGAGGCCGTCGGCACTCTGGCGGGGGGAATCGCTCACGATTTCAATAACCTGCTCCAAGCCATACAAGGCTATACGGAACTCCTACTAATGCGCAAGAAGGAGGGAGAGTCCGATTGGCGAGAACTGCAGGAAGTCATCCGTGCCTCCAAAAGAGGAGCGGAACTGACTCAGCAACTGCTCACCTTCAGTCGCAAGGTTGAGAGCAAAAGAAGACCCCTCGATCTCAATCAGGAGGTGGGAGAATTACGCGAACTGCTCGAGCGCACTATTCCCAAGATGATAGATGTCGAATTTAAACTCGCTGACAATCTCAAAATGGTTAACGCTGACTCGGCGCACCTAAAGCAAGTGCTCGTGAACCTCGCTGTCAACGCTAAAGATGCAATGGCTGAGGGCGGCAAACTGCTCATTGAGACGCAAAGCGTAACCTTAGATCAGGAATTTTGCAGGAGATATGCTGAAGTAAAGCCAGGGGATTACGTGCTGTTTTCGATCTCCGATACCGGACATGGCATGGGTAAAGAGACCCTGGAGCACATCTTCG
>CAMYLW010000388.1 GCA_947259475.1 Thermodesulfobacteriota bacterium | reverse complement strand
TCACTTTTCATATGTGTCGTCTGTCTTCTGGAAAAAACGATTGTAACGGACTCGAGCCCGGGAACCAATGTTCACTCACTTACACACTCACTCTTGTTACTCGCTGATGCGTGGTGCGAGTCAGTTGGAAGCACTGGTTGTAGCGGCACGTCGACACTCCATGACCCACCTGGCTCTCACTGATACCAACGGTTTCTATGGCCTCCCTAATTTTCTCGAAACGGCCAGAAAACATGGAATAGAACCCATTGTCGGAGTTCAGGTGACGGCCCGGGACGGCGAGGCGGTATTGTTGGCCAGGACCCCGGAAGCCTATCCCCACCTGAGCAAACTGGTAAGCCGCCGCCACCTGGAAGAGACGTTCTCTTTGACTGCAGCCTTAGCCGAAAATCTTCCCGGCGTTGTCGTACTGAGCGCTGACCTGGAACTGCTTGCTCAACTACAAGGCCAGGCCGAGCTCTACGTGGAAATACGACCTGGCTCGGCCGGGAAAGCACCCTTGCGATTTGCCCGGGAACGACAGTTGCCACGAGTGGCTACCAATGCTGTTTACTTTGCCGAGCCGGATGACTACTCCCTGCACCAGCTGCTGCGCGCCATCGATCTTAACAGAACACTTGCCGATCTGCCCGAAGATGAAGTGGTTCAATCCGGACAGTGGTTGAAACCGACTAGGCAAATGGCGGCTCACTTTCCCCATTGCCCCGAAGCTCTGGCCGAAGCGATCCATCTTGCCCGTCGCTGCCATACGGACTGGAAATTCAGTGGGCAGATTTTTCCTCACTACCGGGATCAGGAGCAGGATCATTGCCATCTTTTGCGCCAGCGATGCCTGGAAGGGGTGAATTGGCGCTATGGCGAGATGAGTCCTGCGGTGGCCGAACGTCTGGAAGAAGAACTCTCCCTTATCCAGGACAAGGGGTTCACTGACTATTTCCTGGTGGTGGCAGACATTGTCCACCAATCACCCATCACCTGTGGCCGCGGCAGTGCTGCCGCAAGTTTGGTGAGTTACCTGCTCGGCATCACCCACGTGGATCCTGTCCGCCACCAACTCTTCTTCGGCCGGTTTCTCAGTGCCAATCGGCGGGATTTTCCCGACATTGACGTTGATTTTCCCTGGGACGAGCGGGATGAGGTGCTCGACTTTGTGGAGCGCACCTACGGGGGAGAACGTACCGCCATGGTAACCAACCATGTGGGCTTCCGCAGCCGGGCGGCGGTTCGGGAAGTGGCCAAGGTATATGGAATCCCACCGGCGGAGATCAAACAGGTAACCAAACGGCTTTCCTTTTTTGGCCGGCCCACAAAAATTCAGCAACGTATGACCCGCCATCCCAAATTCCAGAATGTACATCTGGAGGAGCCGTGGTCTGAAATTCTCCAGCTGGCCAGCCGATTAAATGGTATACCTCGCCATCTCTCGGTGCATTGCGGCGGCACCATCATTGTTCCCGACCAAGTCAGCCGTTATGTCCCGGTGCAGCGAGCCCCCAAGGGGGTGCGAATCATACAGTGGGAAAAGGATCAGGCCGAAGCCGCAGGTCTGGTGAAAATCGATCTCCTGGGTAATCGCTCCCTGGCAGTTATCCGCGACGCTTTGGCCGCCATTCGTGACAACACCGGTAGAAATATCTCCTATGCCCAGTTCAACCCCCTGGATGATCCTAGAACCCAGAGGCTGATTGCCAGGGGTGAGACCATGGGCGTTTTTTACGTGGAATCACCGGCCATGCGCCAGTTACAGCAAATGACCGGTCGGGGTGACTACGAGCATTTGGTCATTCACTCCTCCATTATCAGGCCGGCAGCCAATCAATACATTCTAGAGTACGTGCAGCGGCTCAAAGGTGCTCCATACAAGAGCGTCCATCCGCTGTTGGATGAGGCGCTCACCGAAACCTACGGCATTATGGTTTACCAGGAGGATGTTTCCCAGATCGCCATGAAGCTGGCTGGTTTCGATGCGGCGGATGCGGATACCCTGCGCAAAGTTTTGTCCAAAAAGAGTAAAGAACAGTTGTCCGACTACCGTAACCGCTTTTATAAGGGCTGCCGCCGACGCGGAGTAAGCAGCCGGGTGATTGACGCTGTCTGGGGGATGATTGAATCTTTCGGTGGTTACAGCTTTTGCAAGCCACATTCGGCCAGCTATGCCCTGGTCAGTTTTAAATCAGCCTATCTCAAAGCGCATTATCCTGCAGAGTTCATGGCAGCAGTGATTTCCAATGGTGGAGGGTATTATTCCACCTTTGCTTACATTTCCGAGGCAAGGCGTCTGGGGCTTCAGGTGTTAGGACCGGATATCAACGCTAGCGACATTGAGTACAGAGGCAAGGACCGGATTATGCGTGTGGGGCTGATGCAACTTAAGGGAATGCCCCAGGACGTCCTGGAAACAATTGTCAATGAAAGGAGCCGCAACGGCCCCTTTCGCTCTCTGGATGGCTTTTGTCAGAGGATTGCCCCTGAGCCGGCTGCTGCGCGAATTCTGGTTCAGAGCGGGACTTTGGACAGCATAGCGGGTGGGCTCAATCGGCCACAGATGCTCTGGAGATTTTATGGCGAAGGCCGAGATAAAGCCGTGGGCGACTCTTTTTCCCTGCTGCCCAATGGAGCCGTCTCCGTGGAATGGCCGCAGGTTCGAGACTACGATCACTTGACTAAACTATCCCATGAACGTGAGACTCTGGGTTTCATCCTCTCAGTTCACCCCCTCAGACTCTTTAGCCAGAGAATTGCTGCCAGCGGGCGGAGGATAGTGCCGGCAAA
>CAMYLW010000387.1 GCA_947259475.1 Thermodesulfobacteriota bacterium | reverse complement strand
TGCATCCTGTACCTGAGCTCGAAGTCACCCAGTGAGAAATGGGCGTCGTTTATGTGAAAATAGAGCGAGTCGAGGTCGGGCTCGTCGAGTCCATCATGCTGCTTGACCTCGGTATCCAGTCGCTCCAAAGCTGCGAAGAAATCGCCCTGATGTGCATAGTAGAGCGCCTCACCGAAGTACAAATCCTTCAGTTCGTCGCTTCGGCTCGGACTCGTTGCCAGAGAGGCAAACAGGATGACCTCCGGAGCCACCCCCAGATACGGAGCAATCACCAAGGCCACTGGCAGGGCGATTGCAATGGCAGCTACGTTCATGATGACGTTGGTCATTATCATGACGAAAAATGCTATGCCCATTACGAACAGGAACCAGTTGGCTCCTTCCAATTTCATCAGCCATTTCACCGCCAGCCAGTTAGCTGCCCCGGTTTCCCAGAGGCAAAAACCTAAGCTTATGGCACCTGCGAAAAGGAGAATGATGTCCCAGGGGATTTCTTCGAGATCGTCAACATTGAGAATGCCGGTAATAAAAAATAAAATTGTGGATGTCACAATGATGGCAGTTTTATCCAAGGGTTTTAGAGCAGGAATAAAAGAACGCAGAGACATAACCAGGACACAGGATAAAATGATACAGGTGGCCACGATCTCTTTTCTGGTGATAGGGCCAAGTTCATTATTGAGCCGGATGGCTCTTTGTCGCAGGCCAGGAATAACTTTTTTCTCCGGCCTGAAAAAGATCATGAAAAAACCCCAAAGTAGAAAGACCATGAGCCATCCGACTGGCAACATGTAGTAACTCAACTCAAAAAAATCTACCTCCCTACCAAGAACATCGTTGAAGATACCGATAGCAACGGGACCTCGTGCGGCCCCTAGAAGTGTGACGATACTGCCGGCCCCAGCTACGTAAGCCATGCCTATCAGGAGACCTTTGCCGAATCGGGTTGGTTTGTTTCCCTCTCCGTAAAGCCCGTGTATGGACAACAGAAGTGGGTACATGGTCGCTGCGACCGCAGTATGGGCCATAATATGGGTCAGGGCTGCGGTCACTAGGAAACAACCTAAGTAAATCATGCTGGTTCTCTCACCTACAATCGCCAGCATCTTGTAGGCCAGACGCCTGGTGAGTCCTGTCTTGGTGAAAACCATACCTATGACAATAGAGGCGAAGATGAACATCACCGAGGGGTCCATGAAGTCAGTGAAAGCCCTTCTGGCTGGACGAATAAAGAAGAAAACCTGGAGTACGCCTATAGCCAAGCTGGTAACCCCAACGGGCACCACTTCAAAGACCCACCAGGTTGCGGCGAGAAGTGCTACAGCCAAGGCACCTTTTCCCTCCCTGCTCAGAGTAAATTCCTTCCCCATAGGATCTACGGCGTCGGACCAGTGAGGGGAGTAATAAACCACCACAAACAGCACTATCCCCAAGAACAGGAAGACGAGTCGTTTCCAATTAAAGGTGTCGCTGTCTGGGTTGGATTTGAAATCGTCAGGCATGGATGACTTCTCACTCGTTGTTTGAAAGAGGAATGAAGATTGTTTGTACTTGTCTACAACTCACAGGCACTAAGAGTTTCAACTACTTCCCTGAACATGTCTCTCTGCCTCAAGATACCCACGATTTCTTTACCCCTTGTCACTAACAATGACTGATGGTGCTCCAGGGCCAGTTGGTGTATGGCCTCAGCAAGGGAAGCATTTTCATCGACAAATTCGCCTTCCAGGGGAGTATGAATTAATCTCCTTACTTTCAGTCTACCCGCTGCTTTGCACAGGTCCATTAGTGGTTGTTCCCAGAAACGGCACTGCATGAGCATGGGTCTCAAGTACCCTCGACTGAAGCCGAAACGTCTCAATGAGCGCGAATTCGCAACGTTCTCTCCTTTTGGTTCCAGGGCTCTCAACACATCCAGCTGACTTATCTTTCCCAGAACCTCTCCATCCACATCGACGATAAGGAGCAATCTGTGTCGGCTGCAGTCCTGTTCAAACTCCTGTCGAGCCTTATCGAGGGCCACGGCAGCCTCATACAAAGTTGCCTCCGCCGAAATCGTCCCGTACTCGGAAAGGGGAGTCATTATATCCTTCACGGTTTTCATTTTCATAATAATTCTCCCAAAAGCCCGGTAAGCCGGAATAGGAAATTGATACCTTATAATGAAAGCAACTAAATGAGCCGATGTCAAATCATTAGACGTCGCTTTGGTCCTTTTTATACCGTTGATAAATTCTCCTCTTCTGATACCTGCTCCGGAGCTCACCGGCTGATGCAGTAAGACCATCCCTCTATATCAGGTGGTCAGCTGAAAGCCCAAAAGCCAGATAAGGATAAATAGTAACCTTCAAACATGGGCAAACCCAAAGATTTACCCAAAAGTGGCTTGACCAGAAAAGGGTAAAAAGGTGAAATTGACAAAGCCTGTAGAGGGGAGAATTGCTGGTTAGGTAGTCCGGATTATTCATGAATCTGTGTCGTGAGACCGTGAAGATGGGCGTCCCACCTGGCAACCGCAGGGGCTTGAATCCGAGGCGTACTAGAACAGTACGTCGCAGGTTTCAAGGCCCGAGGACGCCTGGAAGGACGGCCTTATCCACGGTCGGAGCAGCCGATTCATGAATAATCCGGGCTAGATCGTGAGTTTGTCACTTTTGAGGGCATAAGCGACGATTAACCCTACAATAAAAGCAACCGCCAAGTTGGAAGCCAAGGCGATGCCGAGCATTAGTAGGACGACAAACAGGTCTTTACGATCCTCGACATCATGGATCA
>CAMYLW010000386.1 GCA_947259475.1 Thermodesulfobacteriota bacterium | reverse complement strand
CTGCGGTTAATTTCAGCTTTTCGGTATTGACAAAATAAATGTGGACATTATAATGACCACATCACACTTGGGAGGGTAGAATGGAAACAATACAAGATTACGTTCCAGTTTCAAAGGCTAAGAGCGGGTTGTTGGACCTGATTAGAAGAATTGAAAATTCCGACGACACCATTGCTATTACCAAGAATGGTGTGCCTGAGGCTGTACTGATCAGCATGAAGAAATTCAAAGGCTTGATGGAGACACTGGAAATCCTCGCCGACGAAAAGGCCATCAAATCGATCAGAAAATCAATCAAAGAGGCTCGCAAAGGTATGTGGCTTGATTTTGACAAAGTGTTCGGCGAATGAAAAACATTGGGCTCAAATTTACACTTGAGGCAGCAAGATTATTAGCAAAACTTCATCCCGAAGCCAAAAAACTTATCAAAGCAAGCCTCGAAGAGCTTCGTCAAAATCCTTACCTGGGGGATGACCTACAGCAAGAGTTATCAGGTTTCAAATCATATAAGATAAAAAGATATAGGGTTTTGTATGACATCAATGAGGAAGAGGAAGTCATCCAGGTTTACTATGTTGGCCACAGGAGAGACGTCTACGAGCAATTTAGAGATCTATTAAACAGTTTTCAGGAAAGTCCCAAATAATCGCCTTGCTGCTTTTACCTTGCACCTTCCACCAATCCCCTAATTTTCTAATTTTCTAATTTTCTAATTCTCTAATTCTCTAATCAACCTTCCCTGTCGTCTGTCCTCTGTCTTCTGCCTTTGCTTAGGGCTTCTTCTGACTCCTGTCTCCTGACTCCTGGCTCCTTCTTCTCTTCTTCCGAGCAGGAGTAGTCTTGGTACCCCTCGAGGGTCCCTTCGAGGAAGATGTTGCACTTCTTGGTCCATCTGACCGTCTTTTCCGGGATCGGTGGGCCGGACTTCTTCTCCCGGGCGAAGTCCCCCTTCTTTTGGGGTCCCTTCTCCGCTGGTCGGCACTACGGATTTTTCTGGATTTGTCTGAGAAAAACCAACTTTTGTCCGGCCAGACAACGGGAATCTTTTTTCCTATGTATTCTTCGATCGCTTCAAGAGAGTACACATATCTATCGCAGGCCAGACTGATAGCCTTGCCCGCCATCCCGCCTCGGGCGGTGCGGCCAATCCGGTGTACATAGTCTTCCCGATCTTGCGGCAGGTCGTAATTGATAACGTGACTGACATCTTCCACGTGCAACCCCCTGGAGGCAACATCCGTGGCTATGAGAAGCTTGAGATCACCGGATTTGAAATGATTGATGATTTTAAGCCTCTGCCGCTGATTGAGGTTTCCAGTAAGACCCTTGACCGGGAAATCGTTTCCTTTGAGTTTCTCGGTCAGCCATTCCACTGTTGCTTTGGTGTTGGCAAATATGAGAATCCTTTCCCAGCTTTCTTTGTCCAAGATTCCTAAGAGTAAAGGCAGTTTCTCATGCTTGGGCACATGGAAAAGAGACTGTTCCACAGACTCCACAGTTACTTCCTCAGGTGTGACATAGATTTCCTTGGGAAGGTTCATATACTCATAGGTGAGTTCCAGAACTCGTGACGACAAAGTTGCAGAAAACAACATGGATTGGCGCTGGTCATACGAAGGTAACCGTCTGAGGATGTAGCGCAGATCTTTGATAAAGCCCATGTCGAACATCCGGTCTGCCTCGTCCACCACCAATATCTTGATTCGACTAGGAAGAAAGGCTTTTTGTTTCATGTAATCGATGAGTCTTCCCGGTGTGGCGATAACAATGTCAACACCCTCGCGCAGTTGCGTCGCCTGCTTTATGTAATCGATACCTCCGAACACAGCGACCATTTTGAGACCAGTGTGTTTACCCAGTATCTGGCCATCCTGGTAAATCTGTAGAGCGAGTTCTCTGGTTGGTGCTATGACAAGAGCAGAGGGAATTCCAGGTTTGCGTTTGTCTATCTTGCGGAGACGTTCAAAAAGGGTGATGAGAAAAGCGGCGGTCTTTCCGGTTCCCGTTTGTGCCTGAGCTGCAAGGTCTTTTCCCTCTAGGGTGATAGGCAGAGACAGTTCCTGGACCGGGGTGCAGCGGACAAAACCCGCGTCCGCGATGCCCTTGTTGACCGCGTCACTTAGATTAAATTCGGCGAAAGTCATTCCGTCAGCCAGGTAAGGCTGGGTGGGTATGTCAGCGGTGTCACCGGCTGTTGTGCTCCGGCGGATTGATGAAAACCGTTCGACTACCTGATGGAAGATTCCCTTTTTCTTCTCTTGGTGCGAGTCCTTATCTTTTTTTAGCATTGCCCTTGTAATACCAATTATCCCTGGTGAAACCAACGACCCCTTTTCAAGGAGTATTGGATATAGTTGCTATTTTATTTCTCTATATGTTCAAAGAGTATATTACTATTAATGCAATATGCAAATAAGAACACCGATCTGATGAGTGGTTGAGTGAGTGTGTTAAGTGTTTTAACTTCCATTACTCCATTACTCCACCACTCCATTACTCCAACATTTAAACCCCATCTTCCTTTCTACGAGTGCGCCATAGTTTGCACAGATCATAGAGCATAGGCCTACATATTTCAAGTTGCACAGCTGCGACGAGCGGGACAGGCAAAGTATTTAACCGCAGAGACCGCAAAGGACGCAGAGAAAACCGCAATTAGAACCACGAAGGGCACGAAGATCACGAAGTAAAACAAGCAGCAAGCTGCAAAAGAGAATTAACCGCGGACACACCCGCCCGCCTCGCCTTGCTTGCACGGCGGGCAGGCGATCGCAGACACGAAATGAGT
>CAMYLW010000385.1 GCA_947259475.1 Thermodesulfobacteriota bacterium | reverse complement strand
AAAGCGGTAGTGAGCAGCCAAACCCCCGGCGCCATGGCACATGGGGATACCTCCCAGAAAAAAAGAGACAATGTCCGCCACCCCCTGGCTGTTTGACACACTGCGGTAGGTGGCCCGGTATGCGCGCTCACCAAAGTATTCATGCATGACATCGGTGTTGGAAATAATGGCGTTGCCTATGGTCATAGGGATCTGAGGCAAAACCAGGACCGGCAATACCCAGAGAAAATCATCCAGAGACGGCCAGCCGTAGGGCATAAATTTAGGGAAATGAATGGACCAGTTAAAGGCTTCCGCTCGAAGTGGTTTACCAATGAAGATACCAAGGACGATGCCGAGAATAATAATGACCAAAGCAGCAGGAAGCTTTTTGTTGTCAAGCAGCAACAAGGTTAGAACTAGTCCCGCCGCCCCAAGTATTATGCTCATGCTGACGGGACCGAGGGTCTGAACAGCCAGGTTGGGATCCGGCATGATCATGAGTTTCAACCCCTTGACCATAAGAACCACACCCACCCCCAATTGAACCCCGCGCACCGTACTCTTCGGCGTATACTTGCCGATCACCTGAATAAGACCAGTGGTGCCCAGAAAGAGGACGAAGATCCCCATCCACAAGCTAGATGCCACAATTTGAGTTGGGGTCAAACCAACTGCAATGGCATAGGCGCCTATAACCTTCATGGGCTGAACTGGAGTGGTTACTTTGAAATAGATTCCCGAGGCGATGTAGAAAAAGCCGACCAAGATGAAAACATTAGTAGCATAAAGCTTATTCAAAACAATCATGCCTATGGCGAGGGGCAGCATGGTACCCAGATCTCCCAAAGACCCGGCGAACTCCATCCGATCGAATCGGTATGTTGGGTGGTTCTCACTTGTCATGGCCATTCCATATAAACCCTAACTGGTGCCTATGTCCATAGAAAAGCGAGAGTCTCGGCGGTTAATGGCATAGGGCAGGGGGCAGAAGGAAGTAATTTCGAATTTCGAATTTCGAATTTGGGAATTAAGGAATTTCGGAGTTTATTACACTCTCGAATCGCAACCAAAGGTTGCTCCTACATGGAAAGCATCATTTAAGGAATTCTTGTAGGAGCAAGCTCCGCTTGCGATTAGACGATATGAGGATCAATTTATTATAGGATCGCAGCGAGGACGTTGTTCGTACAGGATCAGGTGAGTGACAGTTGGGTGGGCGATACCTAACCTACGGTGACTGCAAAAGTTCAAAAGCTTTTAAGTCCTTAATTTTAGGCATTTTAGCACATTTTAGTTCATTTGCAGGGCGGGCCTCTGTGCCCGCCTGTAGGCATGGAGCATAGAGCATAGTTAATATAAGTTACTATGAGTTTGTTTGTTGACTATTCTGGGGCCCTCTAGTACAGTGCCCTACCCAGGAAGAGACCTTTCTTGCGTCTTCCAATATTTTCACTTGAAAGCCAGCCATAAAACATAAGGAAACTTCTATGTCTTCCCTGATGAACACCAAAGAAGCTGCTCAATATCTTGGAATCAATGAGAAAAAGATTTACAGTCTTATCAGTGACCAAGGGCTGCCTGCCACCAAGGTTACCGGCAAATGGCTCTTCCAGCGCCACCTCCTGGACCGCTGGCTGGAGCAGCACACCGAGAATTATCCCTCAATTGATACTGGTCCGGAAAGTTACCGAAACTTACTTATAATAACTGGAAGTAACGATTTGCTTCTGGATCAATTGCTGGAACTATTTTCCCGCCGACACCACGTACCCCTGCCTGTATTCAGCAACCTGGGAAGCATGGGAGGTATTCGGGCTCTCAAAGAGAACCTCTGCCACCTGTGCTCGGCTCATCTCCTCGAGCCTGAAGGGGAGGAATACAACTTTGCCTATGTGGAGGAAGAGTTTGGCGACAGCGTGGTGGTGGTCAATTTCTGCAAGCGGCTCCAGGCGGTGCTGGTTGCTCCGGGAAATCCTGGTGGAATAACCGAGCTGGGTGATCTTGTCAGCGGCCAGATCCGCATTGCCAACCGCAAGGAGGGGACCGGCACCAGGTTGCTGCTGGATCGTGAACTTGAACGCCAGGGTGTCAGCGGCGAAGAGATCCCCGGGTACGATACAGGTTTCGGCCGCCATCTGGATGTGGGTCTCGAGATCTTGTCTGGACGGGCAGACGCAGGCCTGGCCATCGGTGCGGTGGGTGGGTTGCTGGGTTTAGATCAGGTGCCAGTTTGTTGGGAGCGCTACGATTTTATTGTTCGCAAGGACATATTTTTTAGCCGTGGGGTACAGATGCTCATGGCGCTGCTTAAGGATGAGGAATTCTTGAACCTGAGTGCAAACTTCAGCGGCTACGATCTGAGTACCTCAGGACAGGTGGTTTTCAGAGGGTAGATACCGGAGGTGGAAGAGATGCGAAGAAGATGGATTTGGCTTGTTGCGGGCATTGTCGTTTTAGGTCTTTTTGCTACGAGTGCGAGTGGAGCGGAGAAAGTTCTCAAGATGTCGACGACCACCAGTACGGAAAACTCTGGGCTGCTGGATTTGCTGCTGCCTGAATTCACCCGAGAGTTTGGCATTCAGGTCAAGGTTTTTGCCAAGGGGACGGGTGCGGCCATCCGAGACGGCATGGACGGAAATGTTGACATAATCTTTGTGCACGCCAAAGCCAGAGAAGAAAAATTCGTGGCTGAAGGCTACGGGGCCTATCGATTGGGTGTCATCGGTCCGGCTGCAGATCCTGCGGGGATCAAGGGTAAACGAGATGCGGCGGTGGCCCTGAAAAAGATCGCTGTGACAAAAGGCAAGTTTATTTCTCGGGGAGATGACAGCGGCACTCACACAAAGGAGCAGGAGCTCTGGAAGACTACCGGCTTCCCTTTGAAGACTGAGAGGACCGAGATCGTCAAGAAAGGAAAAAAGAAGACCGTCTCCTTCCTTCATCCCGAGGGACTGGGCAAGTGGTATCTGTCCATAGGGCAGGGCATGGGAAAGGCCCTGACCTATGCCGAAGAAAAGCAGGCATACACCATGACTGACCGTGGCACCTACCTGAAGTACAAACTCGGCCGGAAGCAGGGTTTGGACCTGGAAATTCTCTGTGAGGGGGATGAGCGGCTTTTCAATCCCTACGGCATCATCCCCATAAATCCGAAAATGTACCCCCACGTCAGATTTGACTGGGCTGACACATTAGCCAAATGGCTGGTTTCACCACAGGCTCAGGCCCTTATATCTGCATACAGGATTCAGGGGCAGCAAGCTTTTTTTCCGGATGCCGTTGCTTATGCGAAGTAGGAATCGGCATAGAGCATAGAGCATGGAGCATAGAGCAAGAATCTGGATTCCGGATAAGCCCTTCGGGCTTTCCGGAATGACGTCTGTGGGGAGTCCGGGAGACCAAACTGGGAACCCGCCCGCAGGGTGGGACTTCGAAGGAGAATTTCGATATTCGGATTTCAGATTGCGGACTTCGAAACCGGGAACCCGCCCGAAGGGTGGGAGTCCGAAGGACAATTTCGGAATGTCTGAACCCTATGCTCCATGCCCTATGCCCTATGCTTTTACTCCACGGACAGGAATGAAATGGAATTTCTAACTGACAGCTTTATGTCCGCCTTTGTGCTCCTATGGGGGCTGGACCAAGAACTTCTCCAAATCGTTTATGTCTCTTTAAAAGTGAGTTCCATTTCCACCCTTATTGCCAGCATGATAGGAATTCCAGCAGGGTTTTTCATCGCCTTCAGAGAATTTAGGGGTAAACGCTTGCTGATTACAGTCCTCAATACTTTGCTGGCCCTGCCTACAGTGGTGGTGGGACTTTTTGTTTATGCCTTTATTTCCAGGCGGGGAATATTTGGCCCCTGGGACCTACTCTACACCCAGAAAGCCATAGTCATCGGCCAGGTTATCCTGATCATCCCGATAGTCACCACCTTTACTATCTCAGCCATCAGCCGTATTGACGAGCGCTATCGGAAAACGGCTATGACCTTGGGTGCTAATGCGCTGCAAACCGCCTGGCTGATTATCCGAGAGGCTCGTTTTGGTATCGTGGCTGCTGTTGTCGCTGCCTTCGGCAGGGTCATAGCGGAAGTGGGCATCAGCATGATGCTGGGGGGCAATGCCAAGGGCTTCACTCGAACAATGACCACGGCCATGGCCCTGGAGTACGATAAGGGAGAGTTCGTTCTGGGGGTAGCACTGGGAATCGTGCTGCTTGCCGTCAGTTTCGGGGTAAATCTCTGCTTCAATTTCATGCAAGGCAAAGCGAGGGTCTAGGGGCAGACGGCATAGAGCATAGAGCATAGAAATTTCGAAATTAAAAATCTGTAAGCCGAAATAATCTAGCTCCTAACCCTGCGCCTTTTGCCTTATGCCGCGTCGCAAGAACTTGGGCGCTAGTTTTCGGATCGGAAACTCATGCTTTACGAGCTACGTAGCCTCAAAAAGACCTACGGCGAGCGGACTGTGCTTGACATTGGTGAGCTGTCGCTTGCAGCGGGCAAGGTGCTCGGAATCATGGGGCCCAATGGTGCTGGCAAGACCACTCTTCTAGAGATTCTGGCATTCCTCCAGGCGCCCACATCCGGAGAACTCCAATTCAATGGGAAGAAAGTTGATTTCAGCAACAATGGGCTCATCCAACTGCGCAGGAAGGTAGTCATTGTTGGACAGCACCCCATTTTGTTTACAGCAACTGTTTCCAAGAACCTGGAATTCCCTTTGGGAATTCGCAAACTACCGAAAGTAAATCGTGAAAAGATCATTGAGGAGCTTTTGGATCTAGTTGGAATGCGTCCATTTCAAAATTCTAGGGCCCACAGGCTTTCGGGGGGAGAAACACAAAGAGTTGCCATTGCCAGAGCCCTGGCCTGCTCTCCCGAAGTCATTCTCTTTGACGAACCAACCGCCAACGTGGACGTGGAAAACCAGATTGCCATTGAACGGATTATCCAGGAAATCAACAGGGAAAAGGGAATCTCTGTGATCTTCACCACCCACGATATGATTCAGGCTTCAAGGCTGGCAGACCAGACCTTATTTCTGTTCGATGGCAAAATAACGCACTCTACCTACGAGAATATATTTAATGGACGAATAGAGCTTGATGATAACCGAGAAAAGTACTGTCTTATTCAGAACAGGCTCAGACTTGGGGTGCAAACCAACAAAGAAGGACCGGTGCGGATCCTAATTGACCCAACACTGGTGAAGATCACCATTGATGAAGGTGCAGCCACAACAGAGAATACCTTCTGCGGCAAACTGATACAGCTGACCGACGAGCGAAATCGTGTTCGGGCCCTGGTTGATGTTGGCATTCCTATAAGTGTTTTGATCCCCAAAGAGCAATTCAAGAACATGTGCTTGAGTCCGGGTGAAGCGGTCTGCCTCACATGTCCAACGGAGAGTATTAAGATCATCTGAAGGAGGGCGAGTTTGCTGTTTCCACATCTCACATCCCACATCAATTCTTCAAGCCATTTCGTCTTGACTTTGATGGCCCGTTCCTCTAGGTTGAAAAGAGACTTGTCCGAAATATCACATGCCTAATACGAGCTTTCCTGGCGTGAAAGGGTTTATACTTAAATCAGCGTTTCGTAAGGGCCAATCTTCACACCAAAGGAGTTAAACAATGGGTTTGAGAAGAAACAAAATAACGGTAGTAGGGGCCGGTTTTGTTGGGGCAACGGCAGCGCACTGGGTTGCGGCCAAAGAACTGGGCGACGTGGTGCTGATAGACATTATCGAGGGAATGCCTCAGGGTAAGGGACTGGACCTGATGGAAGCAGGTCCAGTGGAGGGTTTTGATGCCGACGTCATCGGGACCAACGACTATGCAGATACGGCCAACTCTGATGTGGTAATCATCACTGCAGGGATCCCTCGCAAGCCAGGGATGAGTCGAGATGATCTGCTCAACACCAATACCAACATTGTTAAGTCGGTTACAGAGCAGGTGGCCAAGTATTCACCCGAGGCCTTCCTGATCATAGTCTCCAACCCTCTGGACGCCATGGTTTACGTTGCCCACCAAATAAGCGGTTTTCCAACCAACCGGGTCATGGGAATGGCTGGGGTGTTGGACTCTGCCAGGTTTCGCACCTTCATCGCCATGGAGCTGGGCGTTTCTGTGAAGGATATCCAGGCATTTGTCCTCGGAGGGCACGGTGATACCATGGTGCCACTGCCACGTTATACCACGGTTTCCGGTATTCCCATCCCGGATCTCATGCCTCAGGAGCGAATCGACGCCATAGTGGACCGCACCCGCAAGGGAGGAGGCGAGATTGTCAGCTTGCTTAAGACTGGCAGTGCCTTCTATGCTCCTTCGGCTGCGTGTGTGCAGATGGCTGAGTCTATCTTGAAAGATCAAAAACGGATCCTTCCTTGTGCGGCCTACTGCGATAAGGAATATGATGTGGGTGGCTATTACGTGGGGGTTCCCGTGATGCTGGGTACCGGAGGCGTGGAGAAGGTGATCGAGATC
>CAMYLW010000384.1 GCA_947259475.1 Thermodesulfobacteriota bacterium | reverse complement strand
TGAAAAAATAAAATAAGCATCCATTTCCGGATGACTATTAATTATCGGAATAGCTTCGTCTATACCTAAAACCATAAAAGCAGTAGCATATGCATCTGCTGTCATACAATCACCTGCAACCACGGTAGCGCTCAGCATGGAGTGTTCTACAGGATATCCTGTAAAAGGGCTAATCGTATGCGCATATTTCTTGCCATCTTTCACACATGGCCTAAAGCTTGAGGAGCCAGGAGTCAGAATCCAGAATCCAGGAAGAAAAGATGAAACTCGAATTCTTCTTAACTACTGACTCCTGCCTACCTTTTATAATGCCTCATCAGACCAATAACCACGCCAGTGATCTCGACCTTGTCGGCCGGTACTATGAGGGGTTTCAGTGCTTCATTAGCTGGTCGCAGTTCCACCTGATCGTTCCGCTGGTAAAATTTTTTTATGGTGGCTTCTCCTTCAATTTGAGCCACCACAGTCTGGCCATTGTCCGCATATTCTTGTTTGCGGATGATGAGCACATCACTGTCGCGAATGCCCTCGTCCACCATGGAATCTCCCCGGACTTGAAGAGCGAAGTTGTTGCCGCCGGAAAGCAGGCTCTCGGGCACCTCCATCGTCTCAGGTATCTCCACAGCCTCGAGGGGAGCACCGGCAGCCACCCGTCCAAGAAAGGGCACGGCGGCTGAGGTGGTCCGCAGGGGCAACAGTCGAAAGGCCCGCTTCTGGTTGGCCCAGGGACTTTCCAGATAACCCTTGCGCTCAAGCTGTTTAAGGTGCTTGGCCACAGAGTTTAAGGAACGAAAGTTAAAGTGCTCCCGAATTTCCTGGTAGGATGGCGGCTGGCCGTGCCGGCGAAGATAGGTCTCCAGGTAGCGATAGATTCTGGTTTGCTGTTTTGTTAATTGCATGTCAACCTCTCAGTCAATTGGTCAATTCGTTGATTGGTCAAATCGTCAAATGGTGAACCTTTCGACATGCCCACGGCGGGAGACAAACGGTAAGTCGTGAACAATTTGACTAATTCCCTAATTAACCCAGACTATCCTCTGAAACTACGTTTGGAGTATAAGGTGAAAGTTAGGTGAAAGTCAAGTGAAAAAGCATAGCACAAAGGGCAGAGGGCATGGCGTCCAGATCGCGGCTGCCCTTCGACAAGCTCCCCGGGACTACGCCCGAGACAGGCAGGACGGAGAATCCTTTCCCGCAAATCAGTGGGCAGCTGACAGCCCCGCGACAATCGCGGGACAGGCGAGCTGCAGACAACTCAAGTAAATCAGAGAACTAGTCAACTGATAGCGTAAGATACACGTTACCTGGTCTTTGAAAAAAGAGAGCATCTGGCATATCCTTTTGGGTCTGCGAAAACCTGAAAGGAGGTAGCCGAGATGCTCCCAGGAGAAGTTAATCTCCCGAGAAAGATTTTCTCTTCAGACGGACAAGTTGTCAATCGGTTGTTCACGGTTCTTTGCAAGGCTTCCGATTCAGCTCTTGCCCAAGGATTTGCCGAGATTGTCAAAGATGTGCAAGAGCGATGGTTTGGCAACCGTTCACTGCCAATCCGATGTCCTAACTGTGGCGGTAGCCATGTCATTGGCAAGGGTTGGCGATCGAGAGTTTTGAGGACCTCTAGAGGACGCATTGAGTTATTTGTCCGTCAGGTTCGGTGCAAAGGTTGTCAAAGGACGTTTCGCCCATTCAACCAGGCCTTGGGACTTGCCACAAGCCGACGCTTTCTCGATGAGTTTATTGACAAAGCGATCATGCTGGGGATCCGCGTTCCCTTTGCCTATTCGGCTCGGGTTATGAAAGAGTTGACCTGCGGCACCATCTCTGCCGAAGGTGTGCGGCAACAGATTGCCAAAAAGGCGCACTCTATTAGTTTTTCCGAACAGATTGCCGGAGAAACAGTGTTGGTGGACTCTACCAAGGTAAAGGCCGGAAAGAAACAAAGAGGTGCTACAGTCAATTTGGCTGTGACCGCAAAACAAGGTCCGCAGAGAAATGGCAGATCCAGCATTGTAAAAAAGTTGATCCACCTCAACGTTGGCTCTACGGCTGCCTTGAAACACAGACTCAGAACAGTCAAAGCCCAGCGAGTTGTTCACGACGGAGGCGAGAATTATTCCCTGTGCGCCTCCCACGTTCAGCGCTGTCGTTGGCACCTGGTCCATCAACTGAAACACTACCTTTGGCAGGACGGCATCTCTTTGAAACAGAGAGGTTACTACCAAAAAGAACTACAAAAGATCCTCTGGCAATCAGAGCAGAGACCGGAAAAAACCAAATCCGCTCTAAGAGCTTTTATCAACAATCTTGAAAGCTGCGGTCTGAGACACTCTGCCGGTCACCTAAAGACCGCAGAGCCAGAGACCTTAACGTTCCAAACCGTCAAAGGCTTTACCTTCAGCACCACTTCACCTCTCGAAAGAGAGGTAAGAGAACTGAACAGAAGAGCTGACGTTGGAGCCAGGTGGAGTGAAAAGGGAATCGAAAACGTCCTGAAGATTCTCTTCCACTCCAGACTTAACCAAAACTCACAGACCCAGTTAGGTCATGCTTAAAGGTTACGCCTTGTTGTTGCTATCAAAGGATTAGAATAATCAGGGCCAGTCCGAACTATCGTTATCCTGATTGTAATGGCTGCTTTGTAGGTGTAGATGGCGATAGTAATTACCAGACATTCTATGTAATCCGATCAATACCCGACTCGCGACAGCCGCTATAACCTTTTGGTATTTCAAAGCCCAGATTCTAAACATCTTCAATCCAATTTTTAAAAAGTGGTGGCAGAAAAAGTTTGGTGCGTTTAC
>CAMYLW010000383.1 GCA_947259475.1 Thermodesulfobacteriota bacterium | reverse complement strand
GTTCAATGATTTAAAATATTTAAGCGGTTTGCACGATTTGAGCAACGGACTACGGACCACTGACAACTGACGTCAAAAACAATGGCTTGACAAGGCAAGGTGTTCCGGCCAAACTTGAGCCAACAACTTCAGAGGGGCATGTTCAAGTAGCCTTTGAACTTAGCCCGGATATTTTATGAATCACTTGCTGCGACCACGGATATGGTCGTCCTTCCTGGCGTCCTCGGGTGTCGGCCCCTGCGACGTACCGCTCAGGTACGCCTCGGAACCAACCCCCTGCGGTTGCCCGGTGGCACACCAATCTTCGTGGTCTCACGACAGCAATTCATAAAATATCCGGGCTAGAGAATATTAGGTGGCCCTATGGCTCGTGCAGAAAAAAATCGTCACATTTGCCAGCAGTGTGGCTTCCAGAGTCCTAAATGGTTAGGGCGCTGTCCTGGATGTGAGCAGTGGAACACCCTGGTGGAGGAAACCCTGGTTCGAGATCCGACTCCAGGAGGTAAGGAACTCCTGCCGCCCGCTACTCCCCAACCCATCGATGGCGTCATTTTGGAGGAAAGCCGAAGACTTTCTTCTAACATAGTGGAACTGGATCGTGTCCTGGGAGGGGGAGTGGTACTCGGCTCAGTTGTTCTGATTGGCGGTGACCCCGGCATAGGTAAATCTACCCTCTTGCTTCAAGCTCTCAATGGTCTTACTAGTCTCGAGCAACCCATTCTGTACATATCCGGTGAAGAGTCCACCCTACAAATCAAGATGCGGTCGCAGCGGTTGGGGGTGACCTCATCACATCTATACGTGGCTGCCGAATCAGCTCTGGAAAATATGTTGCGTATCATGGATGAGCTTAAGCCGGCTGCGGTGGCAGTGGATTCCATCCAAACTGCATATACGACCCAGCTGGAATCAGCTCCGGGCAGCGTGGCCCAAGTGCGGCACTGCGCCGACCGACTTATGCACGAAGGAAAGAGGAAGGGAGTGCCGGTCTTTCTTGTCGGCCACGTGACCAAAGACGGTGCAATTGCAGGACCACGAGTACTGGAGCACATGGTGGACACGGTACTCTATTTTGAGGGAGATCGCGGCCATGCCTTTCGTATCCTGCGAGCCACAAAAAATCGGTACGGCTCCACCAACGAGATCGGGGTCTTCGAGATGAAAGACAGTGGATTGCAGGAAGTCAGCAATCCCTCGGAACTCTTACTGGCTGAAAGGCCTATGGACACACCCGGATCTACTGTTACAGCAGCTATGGAGGGTACCAGGCCGATTCTGGTAGAGGTGCAAGCATTGGCGAGCCCATCCAGTCTGGCGGCACCACGCCGAACCTCAATGGGCATAGATCACAATCGCTTGGCCTTATTGGTGGCGGTCTTGGAGAAAAAGGTAGGGCTTTCTTTGCTACACCAGGACATATTTGTAAATGCAGTTGGTGGTGTCCGGATTCATGAGCCTGGAGTTGATCTGGCCATAGCCACAGCGATTGCCTCCAGTTTTATGGACAAGCCCGTGGATCCTCAAACCGTCCTCCTGGGTGAGGTTGGCCTCACGGGCGAAGTCCGAGCTATTGGCCGTACGGACATTCGGGTCACGGAGGCGTCCAAGTTAGGTTTCCGTCGCTGCCTGCTGCCGCAAAGCAATGTTGAGCGACTGCCAACGGTTCAATCCTGTGAAATGATAGGGGTAAAATCACTGCAAGATGTCCTCAGCGTCCTCTTTGACTAGTTTCCATACGGAAACCCACCCTCACCCTCCCCTTTATCCCCTCCCGTCAGGGGAGGGGAAGGGTATTTCTGGATTGACACTCCCTAAATAGGACGAACCAACCTCGTACAAGCTCCCCCCGCACAATAGTTGGCCATTTGGTCAATTGTCTTTTGGCGATCTGGCTAAATCCTGTCACGAGTCTTATTTTACCAAATTATGTAATTACCTGATAATATTGGTTTTTAATGTTTTACTCACTTGGGCCATCCCTGGTATCGCTTTTGCAGAGTATCTATCCGCTTGTACTGTTTCGAAACAATGGTTGTAATAGATAGAGTTTTGGTGCCATGAACCGAAGTAAAAGAGCGGGGCTTAGGATTCCAGTCGACTTTGACGTGAAATGTCGAGTGAGCGGCAGCACCGTCTTCATGGGCAAAGCCGTCAATATGAGTACCGGCGGCATCTTTGTTGAGACTGTGGAGCCCATCGAAGATGAGGCGCGGCTTGGCTTGGAATTCCTGTTGCCCGAGACGCTAAACTCAATTAAAGTGCAGGGTAAATCGGTGTGGAGTCGTCCCTCTTGCATCGAGGACAAATACTGGCAGGGCACAGGCATCAGATTTGAAAATCTTGGGGAGCCCTATCTGAGCCTGATCAGGGAATACGCTTTGGCCAAACTCTACGATGACAACTTCGTGCGCCAAGAAGGAATTGTTCAGGTACTCAGCGACGTACGTAATTTGCCTCCCTCATACCGTTTGAAGGCTTACAATATCCTCATCAAAAAAGGTGGTTAGCACTAAATCACCAATTCCTCACCTTGGGGGAGAATCTCATCCTCATCTTAGGTTCTCGTCTTAACTCCCACGAAATATTGTGCCAAAGTGAAATCCAGTCGAGTGTGGATTAAGGGATGTAATCTAAACTTTAGTACTGATCGAACTGAGTCTACAATCTTCGTTACTATTTAAAATTCTCGGCCCTTCTCACGCTTATGATGCCTGATTCGGATGTCACTATATCGAGGGCCATACCGGCCTGAAAATTGCAGCACACTTCACTACTAATCTGAAGACTTTCAGAGCGCCTTACTTCAAA
>CAMYLW010000382.1 GCA_947259475.1 Thermodesulfobacteriota bacterium | reverse complement strand
AAAGCAGGAAAGGAAAAGAACAGTACCAAGGCGGTGGAAATGGGGATCAACCGGATGGCAACTATAAGTGAGAGGAAAGCGCAAGAACCAGTTATTCCTCTAATTACTAACAGCTTCCGATTATGGCCGCTGAAAGGATTGCGATTCCAACCCAAAATGGGTATCAGGATGGCGAGGCCGCAGGCGAAGCGATAGAAAGCTATATCCCAAACGCGAAATGGCGGCCCCAAGAGCTTGATGAGGCCGTCGAGCACGGCAAAGAGAAAAGCTGCCGCCAGCATCAAGAGTGCCCCTACGGTCGAGGTGGAGTGTAGGAGGGACGAACCCTTAGGGATAGGCTTCCGATTCATGGACGGGGAACATCCGGCTCTTTATGTTTGAGATCATCCCCTAGAACCGCACAGTTAAGAAAACTGTTGGCGTCAGTTATTTGGCAATCCTCTTTAACCCTAATAAATCCTCCCTGTTCCAGATTTTGTAGAGATTTTCGTAAAACCTTCAACTCTACTCCCACAGATTGAACGAGTTCCTGAACCGACAGCCCGCATTCATTCCCTTGTTTGCGGCAATAGAGAATGGCAAACAACACTTTCTCCGCCGGGCTCAGAGTTCTGTCTTCCACAATCTCTTGGATCACTTCCATATTAGGACCCCTTAAAAAAGAATGCGACTGCTGGGCCACCCGCAAGACTGACTTATTTCCCTTTCATTTTAACACTATTGGAGCTTCAAAAAACGATTTATCTTAGCACGTTTGGAATGTGTATTAAAGCAGGTGCGGTTCAAAAAGAAAACCTAGCCCGGATATTTCATGAATTACCTACTGCGACCGCGGATATGGGTGTCCTTCCGAACGTCCTCGGGTGTCGCACCTTGCGACGTACCGTTCAGGTACGCCTCAGGTCCAACACCCTGTGGTTGCCCGGTGGCACGCCCATCTTCACGGTCTCGCGACTGCAATTCATGAAACATCCTGGCTAGACCAAGAGGGTAGAAGGAGCTACGGTTGTCTTGACAAGGGCCGTATTGAATAATATTAAAGAATATTAATGTAATCAAAAGAAATTAGATGAAAATAAGAGTAATAGTTAATATATAGTATATATATTCTATAATACGTAGTATTTTATCTGATTTCATTGGTTGGAATATTTTTCTACTTTTGTTACAAATTTACGCTTTCACGCCGGGGATACTGTCTGTGAAGGTTATGCCCGGCTTTTTCTTGGCTTAAATACTAGGATTAAAATTAGAAACAGTTTAGCAGAGGAGGGACGGACAATGCACTGTCAGACGATCAAAGCAGGCACAGAATGCTTTTTCATGAGCAAGCACGGCTGCGATTTCAATGGCGGCACCTGCCATCCTATCGTTGAATCCTGCCAAGGTTGTGGCAAGACACTGACCTTACCACAAGGCGATTACTGCCAATCCTGCCCCGATCCACAAATCAAGTGGAAGAATGGCTCCTGCAATCTCGCGACCCACATTAAATCTGGGACCGAGAAGGTGGTGAAGATCAATCCCTTGAAGGCTTCCAAGCGTTCTCGCAGATAAGCCAGGCAACAGTCAGCAGGCATCGGCTAAGAGCAAGATGAGTATGTCAAGGCTAGTCCATTGTGGGCTCCGAAAGGGGCAAGTGCGCCCTTTTGCGCACTAATCACTAGGACTAGACACTAGGCAGAGTGGAGCGACCCGGGGACGTGGAAGACCATGAAAATTACAAATCACAAAACCCAAATAACAAATGGTTCGACAAGCTCACCACCCTGAGCCTGGTCGAAGGGCAAATCCCAATGACCGAAATTCAAAATCCCAAACGTTCACGTCACCTTAAAAAGAGAGAATTCCAAATATGTTTGGGTCATTGGATATTGGAATTTGAGATTTATTTGTAATTTGGTGCTTGGGATTTGGGATTTCGAAATGCGGATTTAAAAACAAGAAGTCAGGAGTCACAATCCAGAATTCAGGAGCGAGGGAGCAAATATTGGAATATGGGTGCTTCTCTTGGATTCTGGCAACTGGCTTCTCATATTGTGGTTTCTTCCTTGCGCCCTGAGCCTTATACCCTGTGCCTGAGCGGAGAGCATTGTCTGCTCTACGCTCCAATTGAAATCTCAATTGACAGCGGAACGACTATTGCAGTACTTATGACAAAAGGCAGGGGTCTTTTCGAGGTCTCCGCAAAGATTTGATATTCACTCAATTAATCGAGGTTGCAAGGGAGCGTAAATGAAGGTTCGAGACATTATGGTAGCTGAACTGGTGACCCTGCATGTTGACGAAGAGCTGTCTCTGGCAAGCGACATTATGAATCTAGCACGAATACGGCATCTGCCCATCGTGGAGGGAGAGCGTTTGGTGGGGATTATCAGCCAGCGCGACCTGTTTAAGGCTTCTTTGGCGTCAGTAATGGGCTATGATTATGCTGAGACGCGCGACCATCTCAAGTCCGTTTCCATAAGAGATGCCATGGTAAGTAAAGTGATCACAGTGGAGCCGGATACGGAAATCCAACAGGCAGGCAGGATAATGCTGGAGAAAAAGATCGGCTGCCTACCAGTCATCGAAGATGGTCGTCTGGTGGGCATGGTGACTGAAACCGATATCCTTCGCTGCTTTGTGTTGCACCTGGAGGAGTGTTTGGCAGGTGGCTGATACTTGTGTCCCTGGGGACCCCGATCTGATTGAGACCCCTGGAAATCAAGCAAGGGAACCGTGGGTTATTACTCAGGTAGTTTCGCCTTGAAGTCCTCCAGGGCAACTTTCTCCAGATACTTTTGGTCTGCCAGCGATATTTCAGTGAATTTAACACCGA
>CAMYLW010000381.1 GCA_947259475.1 Thermodesulfobacteriota bacterium | reverse complement strand
GCATTACGCTTTTTGCCCTCGATAACCTGTTGGTCCTAGCCCTTTTTTTTCTCGGCTCTCTTTGGCTGATCCACCTGGCCCACCTGCCTCTAACCACCGTCCTGAGAGGGTTGCGACCGTTCGCCTGGCTTTTCGTATTGACTGCCTGCTTGCAATTGTTTTTTACCTCAGGCCGACCGCTTTTCCCTTTTGACTTGGGGCCCCTGAATATTACCTGGGAAGGGCTCCATCAAGCAGTCCGCATTGGCGGTCAACTTTCTCTGTTCATCCTGTTCTCCTCTATCCTAACCCTGACCACCTCACCTCTGGAACTGCTTCGGGCTCTGGAAAAGTTTGGCAGTCCTCTTGCCCGAGTCCGCATTCCAGTTGCAGAATTATGCCTGGCAATGCTCCTCTGCATCCGCTTTCTCCCTATTCTGGGCCAGGAGGCAGAAAGGATTGTTGAATCCCAAATGGCACGCGGTATCGATCTTAGCTCTGGAACCTGGCGTAACCGTTTAGAAAAATTTCATAGTATTTTTTTCCCTCTTCTCTATAATGTCCTGTGGCGCGCTGATGAACTGGCCACTGCCATGGCCGTCCGTGGCTATGGGCAGATTACTGAAAAACAAACTTTGAAGCATATGCGTTTATCCAGGTTAGACTGTTTGAGTCTGGCAGTAATTGTGACCTGGTGTATCGCCCTCTTTTGGCTTTTCCGTGGTTGAGGTTTAAATTGCGAATTATCGCCGGTGAGCATCGAGGCCTGCGGCTGACGACCCCAAAGGGTAAAAGCATGCGACCTACGGCCGAGCGAATTCGGGAGGCCATCTTTAATATTATCGCTCTTGATTTGACTGGGCTCTGGGTTCTGGATCTCTTTGCTGGCACAGGGGCCATGGGTCTCGAGGCACTCAGTCGCGGTGCCGGTTATGTGGTCATGGTGGATCAACACCCCGGAGCCGTAAAGTTGATTAACCGCAACTTGGCCGCCTGCGGCAATCCCCAGCACGCCAAACTTTTCAGACTGGACCTGCGCCGTGGCCTCAAGGGACTCATACGACGTGGCTACCGCTTCGATTTGGTGTTCCTGGATCCACCTTACGGGCGGGGATTGAGCCAGCGCTGCCTGGAGCAACTCGGCAAAGGCACGCTCCTTAATGCCACTGCTACCGTGGTTAGCGAGCATGCCACTGAGGAGAATCTCACTTCAACTTACGGCTGTCTCCAGCGCCAGAACATGCGGAGCTATGGGAGTACGGCAGTTAGTTTTTACCTAAGGGGAGAATAGAAAACAATGAACGACAAAAGAATCACTGTCTATGCCGGATCTTTTGACCCTATCACCAACGGACATCTGGATTTGCTGGACCGAGCCCTAAAGATCTTCGACAACATCATAATCGCGGTTGCTGAGAATCCAGCAAAACAGCCGCTCTTTACTCTTGAAGAACGTCTTGACCTTATCCGCGCTAGCCTGAAAAATCACCAAAAGCCTGATCGTATTAGGGTAGACAGCTTCAAGGGACTGCTGGTGGACTACGTT
The DNA here is from genome assembly GCA_947259475.1 of Thermodesulfobacteriota bacterium. Taxonomy (GTDB): domain Bacteria; phylum Desulfobacterota; class Syntrophobacteria; order BM002; family BM002; genus BM002. The sequence continues at coordinate 1,301 of CAMYLW010000381.1, read as the reverse complement.
GAGCGGTGTGGCGCTATGGCCATTCTCAGAGGACTGCGGGCCGTAAGCGACTTTGAGTATGAGTTTCAAATGGCCCTTATGAATCGAAAGCTAAGCCGTACGCCGGAAACCCTGTACCTGATGACAGGAGCTCGCTGGATCTACATCTCATCTAGAATAATCAAGGAGGTAGTTCAGGCGGGGGGCAGGGTGACCGGCCTGGTGCCAGAGGCGGTGGAGAAGAAGTTGCGTGAAAAATTCGAGATTGACTCGGCTTGAACTGAACCAGCAAGCGCATTCCCCGTCCCCCTTGTAAAACAGGACCGCATGGAGCGAGCGCGGAGAAGAAGAGTTTGCCACAGAAGCGACGATTGTAGAATGCGGATTGAAAGTTTCCTAAAAATGCTCGTGAGAACTAGAGATCTAATGGCGAAATCTGAACTCTTATATTCAATATCATCATTGGTAGTCAAAAATCCGAAATCCGAAATCCGAAACTGGGAACCCGCCCGAAGGGTGGGAGTCCGAAGGACAAATCCGAAATCAGGCTTGCTTATTATTCTGCTGCTAAGTATCGCCTTAAGCCATTGCGCCTTTTCTGGAAACAACACTTGGGACAGCCAGGTGCGGGGTTCGGAAGAGATGCCGGAAAGTATCCGACACCTGGCGCAGAAACTCGTCACAAAAAATAATAAAGTCGGAAACGACCCCGGTCTGGCCATTACCTATCCCTATGACGGAGCTGTTTTCCCTCCTGAGATCGCTGCACCTGTTATCGCCTGGAATGACGCTAACACCGCCTCGAACCACTGGCTTATCGTGGTCGAATTCAGCAGCCAGCGCAGCCCGATTTACGCCCGTGCCGATAAGCAGTACTGGACGCCGGACAAACCGATCTGGGAGGCCATCAAAGCCAACTCAATCCATGATCCTGCGAAAATAACCGTTTACGGCTTTGACAACAAACATCCCGCCAACATCACCGCCAAGAACAGTATCCGCATTTCCACTTCAAAAGATCGTGTTGATGCCTCAATATTTTACCGGCAGGTTCAGCTCCCATTTAAGGTAGGGAAGAAAAATTTTAAAAAGATAAAGTGGCGTCTGGGTGATATCTCTTCATATGAAAAACCGCCAGTTGTTATGGAAAATCTTCCTGTTTGTGCGAGCTGTCATCTTTTTTCAAAAGACGGCAGTTTAATCAGCATGGAGATGAACTACAAAAATGACAGCGGCGCTCATTTTATCACGCCGGTCAGGGAGAACATTGAATTGTCAGAGGAGGATTTCATGAGCTGGAATGATTTCCCCAAGCCGGAACT